>JAPOUL010000153.1 GCA_026708685.1 Bacteroidota bacterium | reverse complement strand
ATGTGGAGACCTTAGGCTTGTGTAGTGGAACGTTGGTGTTAGGCGAAGTAGAGACCACTCAGGATGGTTCCACGGTTCAGGACTCCACGCTGTATATCACGGAGAAGTTAGTGGTACAGGCAGGCTCCTTTGAGCTGGATTCCAGCAGTCCTGGACGAGCAGGCACCGATAAGGATGGCTACATCTTAGAGTACAAGCCGAGTGGAGAGCATACCGCGGGAGCGGAATGGTTTGCTCCTCGTAAAGTGGCCGTGAACCATAAAGATGCCGTCATCATCGTTGACGAGGCCAAGGCACTGGTACAAGGCGTTCACATTTTTGATGGGCATCTCCACTTGAAAGGCGATGACTCGGATCTAGTGATCGGAGAAGCAGGTGTAGCAGGAGCAATCCTTACGATTGATAAAGGCGAGTTGCACACCAATGGCAACAATGTGCAGGTGCATGGGAAGGTGACGGTTGGAGAGATGAAGAAAGTCGCCAAACTGATGACCGACGGTGGTGAGTTGCATGTCTTGGGTAGGACCGATGCTGATAAGAACCTAATGGATAAAACCGCGACTGCAACTCTGAATGAAGGTGGAGTGATTGATGTCGGCACAGGTGCATTGCAGTTAGGCCCAGAGACCACGAATAAGGCAGATGGACTTGGAGGAGGAAACGACTGGCAGTATCCAGTTGATGCAAGTGTAAATAACCGACCTCGTGTTCTACTGCATTTACATGACAAAGCTAAAGTCGCGGGAACGATTCGTGTTCCGAAGGGAAGCAAGAAAACCGAAATCAAGGGTAAAAGCTTTGATACGATCGTCTTTGATGGGACCAAAACCCCAAATAAAGCGGCAAAACCAGATATGAATCAAGCGAACTGGGACGGCACATTGTATATCAATGATGCTGAAGGAGGTAACAGTGTCACGGTGGATTCACTCAGTGCATCCAACGGGTCGGTTGATCTTCATGGGGAAAAAGTTATCATCACCAAAGATGTGACGACGACTTCGGCCAAACTCTATCAGCAGGACAAGTCACTTGAATTCAAAGGCGATCTTGCCATTAGCGGTAAGGGTGGATTTTCTTCACGAGCTGGAGCTGCAGATGCAAGGAAGTCAGTTACGATTGGCGGAGACTTTTCTCAGGTGACTACTGAGAAGAAAGCCGTCCCTACTGGTTTAGATAGTGAGGGTCAAAACAGCTTTGGAAATACCCCAGAAGGAACGTTTCTGAGTCAATTCACCGACAAAACAGTAACGGGTAAATTTGAGGTTTCGGGTAAAGGTTCTGCCACTCGATACCGAACCGTTGCAACGACGAATTTGAGTGCAAAGGGAGACTTCCACTTTGACCTGTCGGGGACTCTTCCTGCCCATCTTGAGTTTTCTGGAAAAGAGTCCCAGAAGGTCAAGTCCGTGGCAACCCTTGGAAACGTCACCGTCAGTAACACCAAGGGCATCACCTTGGATAGTACAGTGACGCAAGCCGAGACAGCGACCTTAACGCTCAGCCGTGGTGTGATCTCAGGGGAATCTGACTGGGTCGTGACCAACCGCGCGGTTGAAGCCGATCTGGTTGCGAGTGTTCGGGCAACCGAAAATGGATCGATCTTCCGTTCTTCACGCCTGTCGTACCTTTCCGCACCGTTACAGCGGAGTGTACAATCCGCTGGAGCCGATGAGAAAGCGGGGTATCTATTCCCAGCTGGTGCAGAGAAAGACGGAAACGCCTACTATCGTCCACTGATTCTGCAATTAGGTTCCGAAGAAGCTTCAGAAGATTCAACGACGGTCACGGTGTCCCCTGAAACGGTCCCCAGTGGTGCAACCCCATCATGGCCAGCAGAGAACATCAGAGTTCCCGCCTCAGGAGAAACCTTGACGCTGGATGCATATGCAGACATCTTCTGGCGTGTAGAAGTAGGTGATGGGGACAATGATGAGCTGTTGACCAGCCCAAGTATTCGTGTGCAGGCACACGGCATCAACAATGTCTTTGATGCAGACCGTTTACGGATCGTACAGTGGGATTGTGACTGGAGCGATGCACGTTTAGCGGGACAGTACAATGATGGTGAAAATGACGAAGATTCGTTTGCGTTTAATGGTTATATCGGTGGCAACCTGAACCTGACGCAGACGGGTATTGCCCTTGGCAGTTGCTCTATCCTTGGCATCGCCGCCAATGGCATTGAGAATCCGATTCATCTGTCATCGGGATCCACCGTACAGCAGTCACGCGTACAGTTTATCCATAATGCAGTCCTAGCCGCTCCTGTCGATCTGTCTCTGGATGGAACGATCATCGATACCGGTGTTGGCTTCCAGAGTGCAACGGGGTACTTGACGACGACCGCAGGATCCCATACAGCGACGATAGCACCCGCGGGTGCACCAGAGAGTGCGTGGATCAATGCTGAGTTTACGACGAAAGGTGATCAGGCGTATGCCGTGATCGCCCATGGTGCGGGGACCAATATCAAAACCAAGCTTCTGGAAACGAGGCTGACCTCATC
>JAPOUL010000108.1 GCA_026708685.1 Bacteroidota bacterium | reverse complement strand
AAGAGCTACCCCAGTGGAACTATGATATTTATCCCACAAAGGCGTAAATTGGAAAAATCCACAAGATTGTTTTTAAGGAAAGATGGGAAAGTTATTTCTGCACATGCCCTAAGCTATAACTTTGTCCATCGGTAATCAGCAGAATATCTTTTCCTTCTTCCGCTTCTGTAACCTTCTCAAGTGAGTATCCGATAGATGTACCGCCTCTCGGATCTCCTAACCGAGAGACTAATTTGCGGAAGTTACCATGATGATTGTCCGTATGCTCACCTACCCGCTCACAATCTGTATCAAATTCCCAGAGTGCCAATTGATCATGATCCAAGAGAACTGGTTGTAGTTCTTGTAACCCACGAACGATCGCCTGATGCTGAGATTCTGAAAGAATGCCAGTCTCAGTGCGACAATGAGCACCCATAGAACCTGATCGATCAACGAGGATTGCAACGTCCAGGGGCTCCCATGATTGATCATGAGGAGAGATATGTAAGGATACTTGACGGCCATCCTTTGCCGTGCCAGTGAGCTGGGAGGCTCCAAGTCCAGTCAGACGTAACTCTATGGGAGCATTGGCAGGAATTTTTGAAGAAAGAATACCCTTTTTACTGGTTCCTAAATTACCACCTGCTAATTCTATATTCTGAGCATCATGTTCTATATGGAGGGTAGCCTCTGGAATGGGGCCACCCGTTGTCAAAGTATCGACTTCCTCAGAAGGAGAAACCCCGTAGACATCACCAACGGTGAGGGGAATTCGTAATTGACCTGTTCCTTCATGAAATCGCAGTAATTCCACCGATCGACTAGTGACGATGACTGTCTTTTGCGAACCAAGATTGCCAACCGAAAGAGAATGAATTCCTCGCAGGATCTCCGCATGTAACACGGCAGTTTGCCCTTCATCAATCGCCTCTTCATAGGTCGCAAGTGCTTCTTGTTTCGGCTGCGTCTCCGCATGATATTGCTTTCCATCAATCAATGCTGTCAGTCCGAAAAAAGATGCATATACGGATACGGGTATCGTCATGATCGCCTCAATAGGACCAGCGGTCTTATTGATATAAGTACGAGTGACTTTTGTGAAGGCAAGCCCACCTTGAATGGTAACATGAAAATCCAACTTCACCATTGGACATTCATTGGGACTACAGTCACCGTAGATCAATTCGACAAATGGATCATCCTCCCTTCGCAGTTCTGGGAACGATGGCAAGTTTAAGAGGTTCTCTGTTGAAGCGGTAGGTGTGGAAAGAGTGTTAAGGGTCATGGGAAAAATTAGTTTTGTTGAGAAAAAATGCGATTCAGTACGGATCTGATATGCTCCATCAGTTGATCTATTGGAACATCCTCGGCAATCATACTGGGGTCAACGATGAGTGACACACCTGGAATGATTTCAACGGGCACTCCTGTTTGTGTCTTGAGCAGTAACCGGATGGAAGCAGGTGAAAAACCTGCCGCACGTAAATGCTGATACCGCTCAATTGCCGCTACATGGGTTTCTCCATAAACAGCGTTGGCTCTCCCCCCAGTGGGAGGAGGCACAAAGCCTTCAGCAATTAGATATCGCACCTGACGTGCTGTATATCCAGTGATTTGTGTCAACTCTCGCATCGTCATACCCCTTTTGACGCATTTGTTGTCAAAAGGTTTCATTTCGATGAAAAAAAATTATTTAAAGAGAAATATTGGGATGATTTATTGAAACCAGAGGTAAGAACGAATTTTATGATGATAACAAGGTGAAGACATCATGGGATGCGAGATTCCCGTTGATGATCATTGGATCACAGAAGGCAATAATAGGATGGATGATCTGGGGAAATCCACCGTTCCCAACTGATGAGACTGTGGAATAATTGTGGACGTTACCTCACAAGAGTTTTGCCCCTTGAAGCAGACATCTGATTCAAAAGGGAAATAGAAGATTGTTCACCAGAAGATGACTCCGTAACTGTTTACTGTCATTGAGTCATTAGGGAATGCTCATGAAATGATGAGACTGAAATCTTTGCTGATCTCCCCCATAAATGATTTTCAGATCAGTGGGACTAAAATGAAAACATCTCAGACGATCACCAAGAATGTTATGTTGAATTCAAAGAACGAAATCTCTTGATCCAAAAAACGTACTTCGATGAGGGTTATGAGGTTTCCAGAAACAAACCTTAAATCGATGACCTTCATCAAGAAGATCTGGCTCAGTTCCACAGTGTTCAAACATGAGTTTTATCATTTTATTGCGGACTCCCATTCCCTGATTGTCAACATAGCGGTAATCCCGAAGAATATCTTTGATTAGACCGTTTCGCGTCGCCCGAACAATTCCCTCTTTCATTTTAGTGATGGTAACTCCGTTGGGTAGTTTGCCTGGGGAGATAATTTCCACGCGATCAACATACATAGCTAATTCTATATCTGTACCTTCATAGGTGTAATCGCGGTGTGTGACGGCATTGATGATCGCTTCTCTGACGGCATCTAGAGGTAATGATTTTTTGACTACTCGCCTTGCCCCATCAAGCCATGCAAAACTCTCCAGATTTCGCTCAACAAAATCAACTGAACGATCAATGACACCCTTATCAAGAATCATGAAGTCATCAGAGTAGCGAGCGACCAGAGGGCCGCGAATCTGTTCTTCATCAATGGTATTATAATCTTTATCAGTACCAGAGAATGCTACAGCAGTAATTCCCGCTTGGGGTACTCTTCGATTTGGATTTTTGCCAAAGAGTAACATGGCAGCAACAGTGGCAACAATACAACCATTGATCTCTGTAAGTAAGTCACAGTTAAGCAGAAGTTGTTGCCATTGGTCGGTGTCTTCGGGCTCAGGTATAGATCTCGTTAATATCACTTCAAAATAGTTGCTTAGACGACTCATATCCAAACTTTCCAAGCCCATATTCGGCACAGGATTCGTTTCATAAGTGACAAGTCCGGCAGATTGAAACAAACGAATCAACTCTTCACGAGTGGCCTCCCGCGAAGTGCTCCCCGTTCTTACGTAGGTTATCCAGCCATTACTGGTTCGTGCTCTATAAGGTTTGTATTGGGAATGAGAATCAAATTTAATAATGGCAACAGACTTGGAGTCTTGTACAGTTAAAGTCATAAATCTTGGGCGGATTGCAGGTTGTATACGATCACGGGCAATATTCATGATCCATTCTTCAATTTCTTTGGGAGTTCTTGTGATCCCAGAAATTTGCCCGTCATCCTCAACTCCTAACAGAATAATTCCACCCTCTTCATTACAAATGGCACAAATTTCTTTGCCAAGAGATGAAGATTTTACCGAATCACGTTTGAATTCAACATATGAATTCTCTCCGTGATTAATTAACTCCAGTAATTCAGTTTTGGTGATCATGGCTTGATTGTCTTGTTGATAAGATAGTGAATTTGGGCGGTTATTTACCTATTTGAGGTAAAAAGTAAGGTTATTTTCGTACATGTAGTAATCCATGGAAGGAGATCCTATGAATAGCGTGTATATCTAAAGTAAAACAACAACTCAATAGCAAGAAATGTTGCTTGATCCAAGTATTTAGATCTTATGTAGGATAAAGCAACATAATTATGGAGTGAGACCAAACTGCATCTGAGTATCATAAACTAAAGATTCAGCTTCTGGACGAGTTGGTGCTTCCGCATAAATTCTGAGAACGGGCTCGGTGCCCGAAGGGCGAACCAAAAGCCATGCATCGTTCATCAAATGCTTGTATCCGTCTAAGGTATCCATGGACTTGACAGTACGTCCATCAATTTCTGTTAATCCACCCGTTTGTTGAAGATGTGCAATTATGTCGGGCTGTTTCTCAGTGTGTACATCACTGCGAAAATAGGCATGCGGCCCAAACTCATCAAATAATTCCTGTACCAATTCAGTGAGCGGCTTTTTACGCTCCATCATCATCTTGAGCATGACCAGAGCAACATAAAGTCCATCGCGTTCAGGAATATGTCCAGCGACCGCAATCCCGCCTGACTCTTCTCCTCCAACCAGTACACTGGTCTCTATAAATCGGGGAGCTACATACTTAAAGCCAATGGGGTAAGTCTCTACGGGTAAGCCCCATGCCTTACCCATTTTTTCCAAAATTGCTGATGTAGCAAAGGTACGCACAATGGCACCATGCAGGTTTTGATGTCCATGTAGATGTGCTACGAGAAGGGCCATCACCATATGAGAGGTCACAAAGTTGCCACACTCATCCACAACTCCGATTCGATCAGCATCTCCATCGTGGGCAATGCCTATCAGAGCCTTTTCGTCAACCACCCGTTGCATCAGTTCTCCAAGATGACGTTCAATCGGTTCAGGAGGATGCCCTCCAAATCCTGGATTCAATTCTCCATGAATTTCAGTTACGACATCGGAGCCTAATAATTCAGACATGATTCCCTGTCCTGCCCCATACATGGGGTCATGAACGACGGTAAAATTAAGGGGTCCAAGGTCAACCAAACTCTTCAAATGTTGGATATAGTTGGACTTTATATCCACCTCTGTCACATCACCAGCCCCCGTTGAGCGATGCCTATAGGGCTCAATCAAACTCTCCACCATATCTGTCATTGCCGACGTAGCGGGTCCGCCTACATGGGTTTTGATTTTAAATCCACTGTATTCTGGGGGATTGTGGCTTGCGGTAATGACAATTCCTGCGTGCGTCCCCTCTAAACTAGCCGCCCAGCTGATGGCAGGGGTTGGGGTAGGGCCCACAGCAAGGATGACATCTGCACCTTCACAGGAGAGCTCATGGGCAGCATGCTGAGCGAATAAGTGTCCAGAGAATCGTGTATCATGGCCGATGACAATGCGTGGTTTCTCGACACCAGACTGCTTCAGCCACTTCACGGTCGCTCGTGCAAGTCGACTCAGATTGTCATAGGTGAATTCCCGTCCTATGACCGCTCTCCATCCATCGGTTCCAAAACGCAATGATGTACTCATGATGATTCTCCTTTTGATAAAATGCCATTCACAATGGACTGTGCCTCCATGATCATACGCTGCAAGTGATCGTCGCCTAAAAAACTTTCTGCATAGATCTTATAGAGGTTTTCTGTTCCCGAAGGTCTGGCGGCAAACCATCCATTCTTGGTTGTAACCTTCAGCCCACCAATGGATTCCTGATTGCCGGAGGCATGCGTTGCTTTCTCCACAATGGGTTCTCCTGCAAGCGTCTTCGCTTGAACATGAGAGGGAGATAACTTGGCTAACTGATCTCTTTGCTCTAATGTAGCAGGTGAATCTATCCGGAGATAGACCGGATCACCAAATCGCTCGGTCAGTAGTTGGTAGTGTTCGCCAGGGTCTCGCTCGGTGACGGCAAGAATTTCAGCAGCCAAGAGACCTAAAATGATGCCATCCTTGTCGGTGGTCCATACTTGACCGTTTCTACGCAGAAATGAAGCACCAGCACTTTCTTCTCCTGCAAATCCGCATGATCCATCCAAGAGTCCATCAACAAACCATTTGAATCCGACAGGGACCTCAAAGAGTGGACGACCCAGATGATCGGCTACCCGATCGATCATGGAACTTGAAACAACTGTCTTGGCAAAACATGCTTTTGGGGACCACTGCAATCGATGCTCAAATAAATAGTTTCCTGCAACGGCCAAGTAATGATTGGGATTGAGTAATCCCTGACTTTGAGTCACAATTCCATGGCGATCCACATCGGGATCATTGCCGAAGGAAATATCATAACGATCCCGCAGGGCGACGAGGTGTTGCATGGCATCCGATGATGAGCAATCCATACGGACTTTACCATCATGATCCAGAGGCATAAATGCAAATGCAGGATCGACATCCTTGTTGACAACATCAATGGAGATATTGTAGTAGTCAGCGATAGGCTCCCAGTAATGAACAGCTGCACCTCCCATTGGATCAACTCCAATCTTGATTCCAGAGTCTCTGAGAACATCCATACGGATCACCTGAGCAAGGTTCTTCACATAGTGGCCTATCAAATCTTGTAGCGCGATATTGATTGAGTTCCAGGCTCGGTCAATGGGGATTCGCTTGACTTGATGTAGCCCACCATTCATTAACTCACGAGCCCGCATCTGAATTTTTTGTGTCACATCACTGGAAGCAGGGCCACCATGCGGTGGGTTATACTTAAAACCGCCATCCTCTGGAGGATTGTGGGAAGGAGTAAGAATGACGGCATCCGCCTGATGATTGGGGTTGTTCTCATTCCATGTCAAAATTGCATGGGAGATCACTGGAGTAGGGGTATAACCATCTCCAACAATGACTTCAAAATCGTGGGCGGCAAAGACTTCAAGGGCAGTATACAATGCAGGTTCTGATAAGGCATGGGTGTCCTTTCCAATAAATAGGGGCCCTGATACTTCTCGAAGCTCACAAATCGCTTGGCTGATGGCTACAATATGAGGTTCGTTAAAGGTGCCGTTGATGGACGATCCGCGATGCCCAGAGGTGCCAAAGGTGACCTCACCCTGGGCAGGTGTCGCATAGTAGGCATCAATTAAATCTGAGATGCGTTCTTGGGTGATTCGCATGGATGAACGATTAAGATTCAGTATCCATCAGTTCCCGTGCACTTTGACGCATGGAATCGGTGACCTCGGCACCAGTGATCAGTTGGGCCACCTGTTCAATAGAGTCCTCTTTGCTGAGTTTCTGAATCATCGTGGTGGTCCTTCCGTCTGAGACCTGTTTGACAACAACAAAGTGGGTATGGGCCAAAGCTGCAATCTGGGGGAGATGGGTAATGGTAATGATTTGATGGTGCAAGGCTAAATCTGCCATACACTTGCCAACTTTCCGGGCAATAGATCCACTGATGCCGACATCAATCTCATCAAAGACTAAGATGGGGAGGTTATCATTCTTGGCCAGAACGCGTTTCATGGCTAGCATGACACGACTGATTTCACCGCCAGAGGCGATACGGGTTAATGGGTGCTGCCCCTCTCCGATATTCGTGGTCATCAAAAATTCGACCTCATCCATCCCGTGACGGTATGCCTTGTAATGTTGAGATGGTTGTGGGTGAGAGTTCCTGGAGGTGATCCAACCCGACGGATCCTCACGGTACTGAAGATGAACATTGAGTTGACCAGCGGGCATTCCAAGGTTTGCGAACTCAGCCGTGATGGAGGATTCAATGCGAAGAGCTACTTCTTGACGCTGCTGAGATAATGCAAGTGCCATGGCGGAAAGGGATTCTTTGGCTTTGGTAAGATCTTCCTCAAGCTTTTTGTGAATGTCATCATGATGAACCAAAGTATCATACTCATGACCAATCTTTTTTCGATATTCCATGACAGCCGTCAGGCTACCGCCATATTTTCGTTTAAGCGTGTCAAGGTCACCAAGCCGATCACGTATCTTGTCTAGTTTGGATGGACTAAACTCAACGTTAGTGCTGTACTGCTGCAATAAGGTAGCGATTTCTTTGACCGAGATATATGCCTGATTGATCTCATCCGTGGATGGCTGTAGCTCTAGATCAATACTGGAAAGATCACGAAGCTGATTCCATGCTGCCACCAATTGATCGGCCGTTGAATTCTCGCGTGCATACAGCTGAGAGTAGAGGGATGAAGAGATGTTGTAGAGCTGCTCGGCATTCTCAAGCCGAGTCATGTCACTACGAAGTTGATCCTCCTCTCCTTCCTGAGGGTTCACCGTATCGATTTCTGAAATTTCATAGTCCAGCCGTTCACGGGAAGACTTCAGGGTTCGTTGACGTTCCTCCAACTCATCAAGTTCACGGTGAAGTTGAACCGTTTGATGATACACACCCTGATACTGGTAGCGCATGTCTTCAAGACCACCAAAGGCATCAAGGAAATCAAGGTGGGTGCTGACTCTCAGCAGAGATTGATGTTCATGCTGTCCATGCAAGTCAATCAGTTGTGCGGCCGCTTCACGCATCACAGAGAGATTCACAGGAGAATCATTGATATAGGCTCTGCTGTGCGTTTTGGTTACTTCTCGTCTCAGAATGAGCACGGATTCCTGGGGGATGTCATGATCATGAAGAATTTGGGTTACCCCTAGAAGAGACGAATCATCAAAGATTCCCTCAATGACCGCCTTACGGCTACCCGATCGAATCGCATCTGAAGAGGCACGTTCTCCAAGAATCAGCTTGAGGGCACCTACAATAATGGATTTGCCAGCCCCTGTTTCCCCCGTCAGAATATTGAGCCCCGATTCAAATTCAATTTCAAGCTCATCAATGATGGCGTAGTTTCGTATGTACAGGGAGCGTAACATTCATGGTCCTCCTAAGCACGCCCGCAGCATTGTTTGTGTTTTTTGCCGCTCCCGCATGGACATGGATCATTACGGCCAACATGGTTCCCTGCAAGGACGGGCTGACGTTTGGCGGATGGGTCTTTTCGGGCTCCATTGGTGCTGGGCTGGGCGGGTCGGAAGGAGGGGGCCGCAGACTGTTGGCGGGCCTGTGCCTGATCACGATTGAGCTTACTGGTTGGCCGAGAGGCACCAGCACGATTCTCAACGACGGGACCAGCACGAAAGGCAAAGGTAACCACCTGTTCACCAATCTGCTCAATGACATCAGAAAATAACCTGAAGGCCTCCATCTTGTATTCCACCAGTGGATCACGCTGTCCATAGGCTCGTAGTCCAATGCCCTCTTTGACCTCGTCCAGCGATCGCAAATGCTCGGTCCAGTATTCATCAATCAAAGAGAGCATGGCCGTACGTTCAAGGCAATCGTTGATTTCCTGTCCTTCGGATTCAACGACATCCTGAATTCTCACCACCGTACGGAGTCGGCGATGTCCATCCGAGAAATCGACAAAAGCACGATCAGGCTTATTGTTTGCATTGGATTGATGCACCTTGGACATACTCTCCAGAAACAGTCCTGCCATCGTAACGCGTTTTCTCTCGTAGGATTCAGAAGCTTTCTGGTAGGCATCTTCTATGACACCATCCTCGCCCAAGGCAAAGAATTGCTGGCGGTCAATTTGATAGTCAAAGGACAGGAGTCGGCGGAGTTCATTACAGAGTTCATCCATTTCGCCTTCTCCATGATGCCGCTGAACAAGACGTTCAATCAACTTGTAGAGCATATCCAGAATTTCCACGCGAAAGCGTTCCCCTTTCAGGGCGTGCATTCGACGATCATAGATCACTTCACGCTGAGAATTGAGGACATCATCATACTCAAGCTGTCGTTTACGGATCGCAAAGTTGTTCTGCTCAACTTTTTTCTGGGCACGTTCAATACTCTTGGTCACCAAAGGGTGGGTGATCACCGCTCCCGGTTCAAGTTTCAGACGATCCATTGCTCCAGCCACTCGATCTGGACCAAAGAGTCTCATCAGATCATCCTCCAATGACACATAAAATTGACTTTCTCCTGGGTCTCCTTGCCGCCCGGAGCGGCCTCTTAACTGAAGATCAATTCTTCGGCTTTCATGGCGTTCTGTGCCGATGATAGCCAGTCCTCCCAAACCGACAACACTGGGGTTGAGTTTGATATCGGTTCCACGCCCAGCCATATTGGTCGCGATGGTTACCGCTCCACGCTTTCCAGCTTCTGCAACAATCATGGATTCCTGCATGGCACGGTCACGTTTTGCGTTGAGGACATTATGATGAATTTTCGCCCGCTTGAGCATGCGGCTCAAGGTTTCAGAAACCTCTACGGAGGTGGTTCCTACCAAGACGGGCTGCCCCTCGCGATGGTACTCCTCAATTTTGTTGATGACGGCAGCATATTTCTCTCGTTTCGATCGAAAGACAAGATCTTCCTGATCGGTTCGGGCAATGGGCTGATTCGTAGGGACCACGACGACATCCATTTTGTAGATCTTGTGGAATTCTTCCGCTTCCGTTTCTGCGGTTCCAGTCATGCCAGCAAGCTTGCTGTACATTCGGAAGTAGTTCTGAAGTGTAATCGTGGCATAGGTCTGTGTTGCTGCCTGAACCTTGACACCCTCTTTGGCTTCAATTGCCTGATGGAGCCCGTCAGAATATCGGCGCCCCGTCAGTACGCGACCAGTATGAGTATCAACGATTTGCACTTTCCCATCCTGAACGATGTATTCAGTATCACGCTCATACAGGGTGTAGGCTTTCAGCAGTTGTTCAATGGCATGGAGCCGCTCAGCACGATCTGAGTAGGTTGAATACAATGTGCGGGTTTTCTCATCTAATGCATTCTTGAGCACTCTCAGATCATGTTGAAGTTTATGCTCTCGCTTTTCTTCCGATAAGTCTTCTCGAGCACGGATGGATTCATAAAGCTGTTGTTTCTGCTCTTCGTATTCGCGCTCAAAGCGAGCTGTTTCCTCTCCCACATCGGGTAGGATAAAGAGATTCACATTTTCACCAGCGTTCCGTGCGATGAATTCACGGCCTTGGTCTGTGGGTTCAAGAGCATGTTGTTTTTCATCAAGTGCATAGTACATCTCATCATCAACAATGGGCATCCGCTTTGCATTATCCTGCAAATAGAAGTACTCGGTCTTTCGTTTGAGCTGCTCAACACCAGGCTCCTGCAAGATCTTCATCAACTTTTTATTGCGGGGGAAGCCGCGTGAGGCACGCAATAGCGCGAGTCCAGCTTCGGACTCAAGTTCTTTGGACTCTTTTTCATCACCGCGTTCCAATGCAAGATCGCGCTGCTTCAGGGTTTTTTCTGCTGTAGAGACAAATCCTGCCACAAGCCGTTTCTGTGCCTGCACGAGGCGATCAACGGCGGGTTTGAGCTCATCAAATCGACTCTTGCTCGCTTGAGGGACAGGTCCACTAATGATCAGTGGTGTACGGGCCTCATCCACCAGTACGGAGTCTACTTCGTCAACAATCGCAAAGTGATGCTGGCGCTGGACCAGCTGGTCTGGTTCAACGACAAAAGAATTATCACGCAGGTAATCAAACCCAAACTCATTGTTGGTGCCGTAGGTAATGTCCGCGTGATAAGCTTTTCGACGGCCCTCAGAATGGGCATCGTATCCATCAATGACATCCACGGTAAGTCCAAGGAATTCAAAAATGGGTCCCATCCACTCGGCATCCCGACGGGCCAGATAGGGGTTAACGGTAATTAGGTGAACGCCCCGCCCAAGAAGGGCATTCAAGTACACTGGAGCAACGGCGACCAGCGTTTTTCCTTCACCGGTTTTCATCTCAGCGATATTTCCGTGATGGAGGACGGCTCCACCGATCAACTGGACATCATAGGGAATCATTTCCCATGTGATCATCGTCCCTCCTGCTTCCCATTCATTGGGCCAAATCGCCCAACTCCCCTGAATCTCTGGATAGGCGCGTTGGCTACGGATGGCATGGTCGTGTTCGGTGGCACGAACCTTCAAGGAACCGTGTTCAGTGAGACGCCGGCAGACTTCTTTCACAACCGCAAATGCTTCGGGGAGAATCTGGTCAAGGGTTTCTTCCACCACATCCTGCCACTCATCTTCCAACTCATCCAGTTCTTCAAAATAATCCTGACGCTCCTCTAGGGTGAGGGGTTCTTTTTTTTCTTCATCGGAGTATCCGATCCGAAGAATGGAATAGATCTCTTGCTTTCGATGCTCAATCTCCTCTACACTGAACGCAATTTGTTGACGGTACTTTTCAGTGCATGCACGGAGTTCGTCATCGGTCAACTTTTGCACCGAGGGAGTTGCCTCATGGACCAGAGCAACAACAGGATCATACTTGCGCTTAATTTCGCGTTCGTTTTTGTCCCCGAAAAGTTGATTGATAAAATTGAACATTCCTTATGTATTGGTTTTCAACTCGTATCAACAGAATCCATGAACATGAGACAGACCATGAGCCTGCTTAGCATGGCATGCAGTGAAACGAATGCTATTAAACACGCGTTTAGATGGGATTCGTTCCTTTGAGATCAATGATGATGTGTTCTGATAAAAGAAACGGATCGGGCTGTGAAGAATTGAGTTGCATTCTGTTGGCAATTTAGTCTTTTACGAAGAATTGAGTGGGTTTGTTGACGAGTTGAGTGAAGAATCACTGATGAATTTCTTACGGATTGCAGTCTGGTTGGGTGCACTGGTCATCGTTTGGAGTGCTGGTCAGGATGTGCATGCTCAGAGGCTTTCAAGTTTTGACTTTTTACGGATTGAGTCATCGGCCAAGGCAGCTGCCTTTGGGGGGACGATCTTATCAGCATCATCGGCTCCAAGCCATGCGATGTTTTACAACCCAGCCCTGCCCGGATCCAGTACCGATCGCCATTTATCGATTTCATGGCTCAATCATCTCAGCAATCTACAAGCTGGAACAGTCACCTATGGTCAAAACCTTGAGACGCTTGGGTTGCTCAGTTCAGGGGTTCGTTTTTTTTCATGGGGTCAAATCGATCGGGCAGATGAGTTTGGTGAAACCAGTGGCACCTTTTCATCCAGCAGTTTTGCACTGTCTTCAGGATTGTCGCGTACATGGAATCAACGGATACGCTATGGGGCGAATGTCCACTTTATCTACACATCCATAGCTGAATACAACGCGTTTGCGGTTGCATTGGATGTGGGGGGAGTCTATCATGTTGAGGATCAAGGACTCACTCTGGCCTTGGGGGCGACCAATATGGGACTTGCTTTTTCAAGTCTGGGACAAACCACCGACAGGGTACCTTTTGATGTACGATTTACAGCCTCCAAGCGACTGAGATATATCCCATTTCTTATTGGGGTAACCCTGCATGATCTGGGACATGTTCATGAAGTTACTTCAGTGGAGGAGGGATTTGGGCACACCATTGTGAGCCTTGAATTCCAGGCCATCCCAGTGTTTCATGTTAGAATGGGGTACAGCCATCGGAAGCGGGGCTTAAAATCGGATCGGAGACTTGATTTTGCGGGAACTTCTATGGGGTTTGGATTACGTCTTCGTCGTTTTCATTTTGACTATTCATTTAGTTCCTGGTCCTTTGCAGGACTTCATCAGTTCACGATCTCCACCCAGTTTAGAAAGAGGGATCAATAAGGCCTTTTTCCTTGAGGGATTCAATGCGACGGAAGAGAATCAACGGACGATGTCGCGTTCGAAGTTCATCTCTGGAGATGCCGTTTTGAATCTGGAGATAGACTGCAGTGTAGGACAGACTCTGTGGGGAAATATCTTCACGAGTGATATCGGCTTGATTCAGGAAAATACGCATCCGTGATCGGACACTGCGCTTGGAGATGCGTTCATCATGAATATTGGATCCATGCGTACAAAAGAGAGGGGCATTGTTTGCAATCGGGCGTTCACGAGTTGTCAGATAATGATTTAACGCCGTCACGGTTCGTGAATCAAGAGGAATACAGATGGGGCCACTCTTGGTCCGAATGCGCAGTTCAATACCCATGAGGGTATTTTCAAGATCACCATAATTACAATTGGTGATGTCACCTTCGGTAAGTCCTTCAAGGAGCATCAACAGCATAATCGCTTGATCGCGCCTTGGAACTGGATCATCACTCAGGGAAACATTGAGCACGCGGTCTATCTCATCTTGCGTTAAAAAATCGCGCGAGGTGCTATGAATTCTTGTTTTGAGTTTAAGATCCTTTGCAGGATCCTCTTCCAGTAATCCTACCGAGGAGAGATATTCAAAAAATTTTTTGAGTGCTGTCAGGTAGGTCAGAATCGTGCGAGGAGTGACCTTCCTTCGTTGACGAAGGTAGACTGGAAACAACTCAAGTTTTTTCTGGGTCAGTTCAATCCGCCCTCCCAGTTCATCTACCCAGAGGGCAAAGATTCCCAGAGCGCGTCCGTAGGTTTGAACCGTGGCTGCGGATTTATTTTCGGATAAATCGCGCAGAAACAGTTCTGTGCGAATGATAATCGTATCGGTTGAGAAAACCTTGACCAAATCATGCTCATTCATGTGAGGGTTATTTGCTACGTCGTAGATCAATCAGAGGACAATGATGGAAACCTGTTACGCAAAAGGCGGTCATGTAAAATCTTTCAAATCCTATGGATCAGTCAATCTTGCAAGGAAAAACTTGCTGTAATGTACGAAAATCTGCTCTAATGTCACGGGATTGGATGTTTATAGCTACACGATGAGCGTAATGGCAGGCAATCTTCGTGAGGGCATTAGGTTATGACGGCAGGGACTGCCCCAGTGCATTGGAATCACTGTATTTGGACGGGCATTTCATAAGGATATGCTCAGCCATGAAAATATCCCCCTGAAGCGTGCCTTCTACAACAAGTTTCTCAGCACTTTCAAAACTGGCAGGTTTCGGGTTGTTGTAGTGCACTTTACGAACAGTCCCTTGTTCATCTTGCATGTGGAATACAAAAAGGTTGTCTTCTGGACTGTAATGGGCCGTTTCCGGTTGAACCCAGATGCCTACCACATGAGCAGAGGCACCGGATGCCTCTGCTTCAGAAAAGTGCATGTAACCACTGACTTGATTACCAAAGTTGAGCAAAAGCAGAGAGGAAAATCCAACGAGGGCAACCAGACTGATAATCGTTCGAGGCTTACGCATGATGAGGTGAATTATGGATTAGATGTATTCTGGTCCCGCAATTGTTGTACGGAGGACTCCAACCGATCCACTTTTCGATCGGTCAAAAACATAAAAATGCAGAGTCCTACCCAGATGATGAGAACGACAGCGAGGACCACCATCAGCTTGTCGTTGTCAAGCATGGTGGCTTCAAAGCCAGCATTTTGGAGTAAAAAAGACATGAAAAGAGGCAGTATTTTGTAATAAAGAATCAATGATAGGTGAGTGGTCAAATGTCTTTCAACATAGATCTGATGCCACGAACTGAATACTCAGCACACCATTTTTTGCGAACATGATCTATCCCATGGATCGCATGTTCTTGAAGTTCTAGGATTTCTGTCAACACTCTGCGATCCAGCTCCTTGCGCACGGAGTCTTTGTGGGCATCACAAATGCGTTGAAAGTTTTTTCCTTTCATGTCATCAAAGATGGATGACGCACATCGTATGGCATCTGGTGACAATGCAGTGATATCAAGACATGGGAGTAATGGAATGGAACTCACCGTAAGGATTCCTCGACTCCCTTGCTGTCGTGAAGAGTGATACCAGATTTGCATCAGACCGAGTGTAGAGTTACTCCAGACCACAAACCCTTTTTCCTCTTCAATGGAATTCAGTTGAATATTGGGCCAAGCCCGCCCTCCAATCGTTCGTTTTTCTGTAAAGGAAGCGGACAATGACTGGCCGCTATAATCAATTTCAGCAGCGATATGTGCCCAACTTCGTCGGTCCCATATTCTATGGGCAAGATCTTCCTTTTCCTTACGTACTTGACCTTCAAGATCCTCCTGAACGATCATGGATGTTTGACTCTTCCTATTTGATTTCCACAGCATCGGGTACGTAGGAAATTCAGATAGACTTGTCTTATCAAAGGCAGCTGATTGATTGTTTGCGATATTGTTCGCTGCAAAACCAATCAGAGCATAGTCACCGAGGTGTGCAATGGGCACCTTGAACTTCTCACTTTGACTTGGAAACCAGAGGATGCCGCGATTTAATGAATCAATGAACTGTGTTAATTCCAGCTCACGAATTCCAATGGGAGCCCATCCTTGACCACCAATCGGTGCACGAATGATTTCGCCGATCTTGGTTTTGCCAACATGGATGGGTGACCCGCCGTATGGACCATCTTTGATAGATCTGGTACCTTTGTCAAGTACTCTTTGAATGGATCGTGCAACTTCAGTAGCTTCCATAGAGTTTTTAGGACGCTCATACAGAGAAACGAAAGTTCCATTGTTGTTGAGGGATGCTCGGTTCGATTTTTGTGCAACAATGAGCACTTCTACCAAGGATGTGTCGGCTGACCATGAAGCATCTTTTGCACTAGGTCCGGTCATTCCGATCACCAAAATATCTTCATAGGATGTGCTGAGCATGGTTCGGAATTTTGTCCAAGAAATTCCCTGAACACTTGTAAGCGGTAAAACCAATGCAATTTTACCGCCGACCTTCACCATCTTGTCTGCAACGGCACAGAACAAGGATGGCAATGCGTGATAACCATTATAACACTTGCTTTTCTTACCCAAGTCCTTTTCTCTGAGGTGCATCTGGGTTTGTACAGCTTTTGTATTTCCAAGAGCATTGTACTGTTTCAAAGTTCCTTTATTTCCCTCTTCCCAGTCAGACATGAGTCTAGTGTAGGGTGGGTTCATAATCACTAAACTGTCAGAACCAAAATCAATCACAAAAGGCAGTGCTTCTTTTTCCATACCTGCACGACCAATTTTCACAATGTGGTCGGAGCCAAATTCTTCCTCAGAACTTAGATCAAAAAGAGAGTTCAGTGTAGTTTTCGCATCCAGTAACTCAAGAGAACCAAGTGCAACGCCGTTCATGTCCGATTTTTGGCCATACTCTGGAATAATCACGCGAGTATTTGCATAGGGATGAGTTGGAAAGACAGACGATAACATAGAAGCTGTCATATGTGCTGCAGAAGGAACGACATCCGCGGCGGTTAGTGTCTTTTCCATCATATGTGCATGCAATTCGCTGGGATCATTGCCCGTAAGATCGTAAAGAGCTACAAGTCGGTTGTAGGCGGCGTGAATAAGCGTTCCTGTACCGCACGCGTAGTCGGCAATTCGATACTGTTGATAGTACTCAGGAGTGTCTGCACCATCCATCGGAATAGCGAGGTGTGCCAATAGAACCGCGGACTCGGGTCGAGTATAAAATGTGGCAAGGTATTTTCTGTCTGCAATAAACCTCTGAAACACGACACCAGCCAAGTCGTGTGAATCAGTAACTCCTAAACGGGACAATTCCTGTGCTGTTGATGCAACAGTAGTAACTAATTTATGGGCAAGCTGTGGATCGGCAATTTCATAGAGAAATCTTCGAGCAATGGAGAAGACTGACCAGTAGTCAATTTTTAAGACCTTATCCCACTCCTCCAGTAAGCCAATTTGTGTGATGTCACCGTCAGCTTGCATTTGATCAAGGTTTCGTACAGCACATGATCCGGCCAATCGCTGTTGAAACAAGAGTGCACTTACCATGACGGTTACGCCTATCCCAAGTGCCTCTGTGATCCTATCTTCGGTAAAGGATTGATTCAGCACGGTTGCAACTTGAGTCATAAAAATATCATTATGTCCAATTTCATCATACAGGATATGAATGGCCCTTTCAACTCCACTGCTCAATATAGCAATCGACTTTTCCAGTGCATCCTTAGAGACACCAGTGTTTGAGATGAAGATTGCAAGGTCGCGAATATTCCCTTTGATATACCCGGTTTGCGGGAAACGTTCGTAGTCATCTGTGCTGTTCCCATTCAACAATGCATACTGGAATTCTATATTCTCTATGATATGAGTTCTTACTTCTGCTTGAGTTGTATAATTCCTCAACTTTTTTGGGGAAACCAACTCAATTACAAAACGAATAGGATCGCCTTTACGTAATGTCTTGCCTAATCGGGCTTTTGCATCCGAATGAACACTATGTGCAGGCTCAAATTCATTCTCAATCACGACAGGTAGTCTACGATAATTGTGAATGAATATGTCTAAAACAAGCTGTTTATTCTCTGGTATTTCACCCGTTAATTCAGCTGTGACTTCCCACTTAGAAGACATCGGATGCAATACTTCTGCAATAGCAACATTTAGGGAAGGTTCAGTAAATGCCATTAGTTAAGGATTGAACTTTGCAAAGGTAGATAGTTACTAATTTTGGTGAGGTATTTGACGATGAAGTAGATCCAATGTTCCCATGTGATGGATTCATGTTAATGTAAGGGATGAACTCAAAAGTGTGTATCAAATCAAAATAGTCTCACTTGAACGTAGAATGACAGAGGCATACCAGATTTTGAAGAAGTCCAAACGGGAGACAGAGGTTACGGGATTGGGAACGTATCACCCAGGCATCTGGCCCCCTGACATGAAAATACACCAAGCAGAGATTACTATGGTGGGTGTGTGCTCGTAACTACCGTTAGCGAGGTGGATTCATTGGTCATGGTATCGTGCTTGGATGTAGCATTCACGGCGTATGAGAATCGGCCCAGAACCTTCATGTTGTTCAGGCCTTGAAAAATGGCCACTGTCTTTGTTTGAAATAATCATAGGCGGATTGGAGAAGACTGGGACGGTAGAAAACCTACCGTGAAGAATATCCATGTGATCGTTTACATCAGAAACAATGGGTACTCCTGCACCTCTGGGGTGAACTCTACATATTGGACGGGATTCTCCCATCTGTACCCCCATGAAATATGGTCAAAAATGATATTTCTTTACGATATACATGAGCCTTTTGCAAAACCTCTCAGTCAACTCTAAAAAAATACGTCACAGGTGCTTCAGAGTAATATTTCTACGAAAACACAGAGGTTTTGCAAACACCTCAAATGATTCTATTGCATCTTTTTCAGGGTAAGTGAGACGCGGGATAACCGCACGCGTTGCGTATATAAAATCCATCCGATCCCGATAAAGCCAAGTACAGCGGGATAGAAGACAATACGCATCATAGGATCCGTAATATCACTGAATGCTGGGTTTCCTTCGGCACCTGGGTGTAAACTTTCAAGTTGACGCGGAAGAACATAGAGCAAAAATGGAACGGTCACAAAGGCAAATAAATTATACACTGCGGCAATGCGAGCACGTTGATGGGGGTCATCAATGGCACTGCGAAGTGCAAAATAAGCTCCATAGATACATACTTGAACAGCTGCCATCGATTGCTTGGGATCAAAGTTCCACCAGAGATTGGTGCCTTCATACCAAGTAAACCTTGCCCACATGCTTCCAGTGGCGAGCCCTAAAAGTCCAAATACAATGGCGATTAACGCTGCGGCACTGGATCGAATATCACTCAGCTCGCTTTTCGTCCTTAAACACTGGAATGCATGAATGGCTGATAATGCGGTTAAGGTCATCATCGTGAACCACATTGGCACATGAAAATAAAGATTCCGTGCGGTATGTTCAAGCATTGGTACATTGGGGATGTTTAACCAAAGTCCACCGAAAGAAAATGCTCCAATAAGTATAACCGTCATCCAGATAATGACGCTGAGACGTATACTTTTGTAGTATTTAGGTTGGTACATCATGAAGAAAAGATAGAATTCTATTGGTCCCACACATAGTCAAAAAGGAGAATGGATGCTGCAATGACGACTCCTGAAAAACTGATCATGGTGACTAAAGGTTCAATGGCAGTATTCCATGGATCTCCAATCATGGGCTGATCTACAAAACACAGGGTCGTGGCCTCAACGGCTGTCAGAAGTAAGGGCACCAAGAGTGGAAAAAGTAAGACTGGCAGGAGCGAACCGCCCCGAGCCGTCTTGGAGATGACTGCTGCCAATAGTGTTGTAGCTCCGGCAAGTCCGAGTGTTCCCAAGAAAATTACAAGGATAAATAGACTGGGCTGGGTTACATCCACTCCAACGAGAATGAGAAAAACTACTGACGAAATACTGTTCGCACACAAAATAGTAAGAAAGCTGAAGAGCAGTTTCCCAAGATAGACCATGAGTGCTTGGGTATGTAGCTTCAAGAAAATGACGGTTCCCCGTTCTTGTTCTGACAAGAAGGTCCGTCCTAATCCTAAAGATGCGGTAAATAGAATGATGATCCAGAGAAGACCCGCTTCAGCTTTTGGGTTTAAATCATTCTGTCCCATTGCAAACAGTACAAGGAGTAGTGTACTTAAAACGAAGATGATAAGAGTGCCAAAAATCGATTTGTTTCGAAGTTCAAGTTTCAGATCCTTGCGTAGCACGGCCCATGCCCCACCAATCAAATGAGGTGGCTTGTCAGATGGATTCATGATGATCAACGCATGGCTAACTCTTCGGCTGTAACTAACCCTTCTGGTCGCTCAAGGAAGACGGGATCTCCTTGTGTGGGTGGATCAAATTCTCCAACACATTCAATTTCGGTTTCCAAATGATAACCCGTTTGGTGTGCTACCTGCTCTTGAATATACGTGATAAGGGACTGGAGATCAGCAGCAGTTCCATGGCCTTGATTGACGATAATATTAGCATGACGGTGTGTGACCACCATTCCGCCAATACTTGCTCCTTTCAGGTCGCATTCGTCAATGAGGCGACCTGCTCCAATCCCTTTAATCTTTTTGAAGATTGATCCAACACTGGGTTCTGTGTGTAGATCAGGGTGTCGTAATGCTCGCCACTCAAGATTTTCTTTCATGACGGTATGAATGGAAGTTTGAAGCTTTGTTTCAAGACGAAAACAGGCACGTAGCACGATATCATCGCGATGATGAAGAATGGATTGATCATAACCAAACTCAAAATAATCAATACCAACCCTTTTATATTCGTTTTCTTCGGTCAGCAGATCAGCAAACTCCAACACTTCCTCTATAAACATGGTACGCTCCCGCAATGGGGCAGGGGAGAGAAAGTGTAGGTTTTGCCACAATGCACCTCCAACCGTTGATGGAATTCCTACATAATGTTCCAGTCCGGACAATGAGTGGGAAGCAGTCAGTTCAATGAGATCGGGAAACATGATGGCTCCACTTTCTGCGGTCACCAGATGCTGGTCTATGGAGATATGATTGGCCATGTTTCGAATCACGAGTCCACGAAAGCCAGCATCTCCAATGATAATATTTGCTCCGCATCCCAACAGGAAGTAGGGAATTTCAAGTTTTCGGGCAGCTAATACCGCAGATTGGAGCGAGTCGGCAGAGTTGACTTCCACAAAAAAATCAGCTGGGCCACCAACCTTGATAGTCGTATAGGGAGCCAGCACAATGCCTTCCTTTACGACTGTCTGATGACCGATCCGATCTTCTAGAGATCGCTTCGTGTCAGAACCGTAACATTCATTCGCAACCATTGAGGAAATGAATCGTTATATTTATGATCATTTTTCACCTAAATTAACTACAAACAGATTATGAGCAGAAATTCGAATCTCCCTGATCTATCCCGTTTATTGACAAGGGGAGCTATACTCTTAGTTGTCGTACTTGTTGTTGGAGCGATGGCTGCAGGTTGTATGACCACAACCTTGATTTCAGGGGAGGCAGGTGTCCGTTATTCTCCATTTGGTGGTACGCTTCTTGATAACACCTATGGAGAGGGGCTAAAAATACATCCACCATGGGTCAATGTGATCAAGTATGATGTTCGCGTGCAAGAGCGGCTAGAAAACATGGAAGCTCTCTCGTCAAATGGTTTATCCATAGGAACAGATATTTCCGTCCGGTGGCGCCCCAGTGAAGAAACGCTACCGTTTCTTCATGTCAACTATGGTGTTGATTATTTCCGGAAACTCATTGGTCCTGAATTGCGGAGTGTTGTTCGTGAAGTGATTGGACAATTTACTCCCGAAGAACTTTACTCTACCCGCAGAACTGAATTGCAGGATCAGATCTTTGAACTTGTCAAGGAAAGTGTTGAGGCTGAGCATGTCATCATTGAAGCCATCCTCATCCGAGATGTTCGTCTGCCCGACCAGATTCGTGTGGCCATTGAGAACAAACTCAAGGAGGAACAGGAGGCAGAGCGCTATGAGTTTACCATTGAGAAGGAGCGTCTTGAAGCAGAGCGTAAGCGAATTGAGGCTGAGGGTCAGGCCGCTTATCAGCAGATCATTACTGCGAGTCTATCCTCACAATTTTTACGTTTCAAGGGAATTGAGGCAACCGAGCAGCTTGCAAATTCTCCGAACAGCAAAACGGTGATCGTGGGTGGGGGAGATGATGGGCTACCCTTGATTCTCGGAGGACAATAACGACCCAGTAGTGTTCATCAGATACGCCATCATTTTGATCTCCGAATCCATTTGATTGCATCTGAAACGAGCATATTGACCGGTGCACTTCATCTTCGTGGATGAAGTGCACTGGTTGTCCTCATCCTCAATCCCGACTTCAATTCACGATCCAAGAGAAGATCATTTGAATCCTACGTCGTTTGCAGGATCTCTTTGATTGGCACTACTCCTTCAACAGAAGTCTACGACTCCATCTATGTCATGGGGGAATTTTCACGATTCTCTGGGGATCATTTTGAGATGAGTGGTTGATGCTTTCGATGGTATTATCACGTTGATCATAGGATGATGAGTCTTCATTTTTTGGAAGATATGATCTGAAACCATGGCACTCAATCAGAACCTGCATACCGCCAAGCGGGGTAAGAAGGATGAGTTCTACACGCAGTTGCGTGACATAGAGAACGAACTGCGTCACTACAAGCACCACTTCAAAAACAAGGTGGTGTATTGCAATTGTGATGATCCACGCGTAA
>JAPOUL010000097.1 GCA_026708685.1 Bacteroidota bacterium | reverse complement strand
CAATCTCGTCAAACTACCAGGGTCAGGGACTGAAGCTAAGCAAACATTTTCGGCCATAGATTGATCCCGCTCACCCGAATGCGGCACCCGAAAGATAACCCCGTCAAGGTCAGACCATCAATTGTTGTCGCATCCCCAATTGGCCCGGTGTGAGGAGTAATCCCAAGCCGCCTGGGGCAATGTCAGTTTTCTTTCCACTCTTTGGCTTGAAGCCTCCGACTTCAAGTCGGATACCGCTTCCAGCGAAAACGAATCGTGGCGGCCGGCCCGTCCCGTACCCCTCGGCCATCGTTACGCACGCACACTACCGAATTCCGTACCGCCGTCATCCTGACCGCCGCGGTGAGGCCCCGTTCCCCTGAACTCCCCTCGGGGTCCGTGTCACCGAACGTTTTCCGCACCATCGTCCCGGGACCGCCGTCGGCGCCGGTCATGGACCGCGGCTCCCGGAAGAGAGCGTACCCTCGGATCCCCGATGACTTTGCCGGCGGCGATCGTCTCCCGTACCTCTTTCCGCGGATCGTTGACGGACATCACGATGTCCGCGCCGCCGCCGTTTACGGCCATTTCCACGGCGAGGGGTACTCCCCGGGTGGCGGGCATCGTGGGTCCCTTCCATGGTTATGGCCGCGTACCGCCGTGATCCCGTTTAGCCGGTCCGGCCCGACCGCGGCCCCGTCAAACGGTACGCGGTTCCGCGGGCGCGGCCCCCTGAAGGCGGTCACCGTGCCTTCGGGAGAGTACGGGACGAACCTGTCGCCACCCTTGCGCGCGTACTCCCTCACCGCCACGCTCTATCCCGCCAGTACGTCCATGGCGTAACGCACGCTCGACCCCGGGATCCTTCCCGCCGGAGCGGGCGACCGCCACCTTAACGGGTATGCGATGGGTGCGGGGGTCGCCGCCCTTCAGTCGGTACCGGCCCAAACGGGGGATGTGGAGCCGTCCATCCTCCACCCCCAAACCTCTCCGGTACGGTGAAAGACGGTTTGGTGAAGTGTTCCGTCTTACGCTTCGGCGGTCCTTCGGGAAAGGACCGCCTGACATGACCCAACGAATGATTGCCGCTGGCCCTGACCCTGTCCGGACGGTCCGCGATACAGGTACCGTCAATGCCGCACGCCGACCGTGTCCGGACGCCGGACGACCGTACCCATGCCGCGGTCATTTCCGGAAGCATCGGATCCGATGACGGAATGACGCCTGAGCCGATGCGCGGCCCCGCGCCGGAAAACGCCGCCGCTCTCTCAGGGACCGGGATCGAGGACATTCCCGTCATGGACGTGTTCGGGTCTTCCATCGGCGACCCGCCGGGGGAGACGATCGCCTGGCGGCATCAGGGACATCATGCAGGGCATGGAGAGCATCCGTGACTCCGCTCCCGACAGACGGCGTACGAGCGTACGTCGGTCTCGCAGTCCACCGGGCGTGGACCGCGCCCCGAACCGTACCGGTTCCTCCGCCACCGCCATGCGCAGGCCCCCGGATCCGGAAGATCCGGTACCTTCCGCCGGCGGGCCCATGACGAGGACGGAGATTCACGACGCCTGCGCGGGGTGCCGGTACCGGCTATGGCCACCATCGTTCCGCACGTTATCGTGGTCACTCCCGGTTGGGATGAGTGGCCGTACGATGCGTTGAGCGCAAATTGTTGTAAAGGCGGCACGTCAGAATCTGAACGTAACCGGAGTCAGACGAGGAGATGACCATGACCGACGGCAACGACGAAAGACGGAATGACGGTACCGGGACGGACACCGATGCGAACGCGGAGACCGCCAGCGGAGCCGCCGACACAAGGAGCCTCATCAGGCCGGACCTGGCCAGGGGGTACGTCCGGGAGATCCTGGAGCGATGGGAGGACCCCAGGACCCTGTTCATCGACCCCGCCGCCGGGAGGGGGTCCTTCAAGGACCCCCTGGCCGAGGCGGGCCGTACGGTAAGGGGCGTGGATACGGACCCCCGCGCTGAGGGGATCCGCAGGTCGGGTTTCCTCGAATGCGAGGCCATATTCCGGGGCATCCAGACCGCCACCGTGGTGCTTGGGTCCCCGCCGTTCGGCAGGAACGCGGGCACGGCGTTACGGTACTTCAATCACGCGGCCGACCACGGCGCGGACGCGATCGCGTTCATCGTCCCCCGCTCGTTCCGCAAGCGGAGCCTGCAGAGGCGGCTGCACCCGCGCTACCACCTCCGGGTGAACGAGAACGTCCCCAGGAACGCCTTCCTGCGTGACGGAGTCGCCCATGACGTGCCCTGCGCGTGGCAGGTATGGACGAGGGGCGACTCCGACCGCGTGGTCGAGGACCCGCCGTCCGTCGGTCACCTGATCGAGTACGTCACGCCGGAGAAAGCGGATTTCGCGGTGCGTCGGGCGGGTCACGGCGCCGGCAACGTGCTGACGGAGAACCTCGGTGACCTGTCCACGGGGACCACCTACTTCCTTCGCGAAGTGAGACCCGGCGTACGGGAGGCTTTGGCCGAGACCGACTGGACGGACGTGATCGGGCAGACGGCGGGGATCAGGTCACTGTCGAAGGAGGAAATCGCCTTCAGGCTGGGGGAGATTTTCGGGTGAGGGAGCGCGGGG
>JAPOUL010000121.1 GCA_026708685.1 Bacteroidota bacterium | reverse complement strand
AAACACCGTTTCAACTCTGAAGTGCACCACCGAGCTTCTCTCCAGACCCCGGTGTCTTACTGAGGGGGTGAGGAGGGGCTGGATGGTAGAGGACGGTTGCCGTGTTGTCAGAGGTTAACAGCGGTCGGCGTCTCTTAGGGGGGAGTCTAGCATCAGCCTCCGGCAAAGCGCAAGTGGGGGTGGAAGAGGGGCTCTTCCGGTGGAGGGAACAGCCGAGGGCGCAGCCTCCGGCGGAGGGCCCTCCGCCGGAGGCTGCGACGTGTCCCATTTCGGGCGCCCCGGCATTTTGGCATTTTGGCGCCGTGCGGCGCCCGTTCTTCGGAGAGCGAGAGGACCGGCCCTCAGGCGTCCCTCAGGCGTCCCTCAGGCGTCGGCGGCGGCCATCACCTCCTGTGGGGTCCTGTACCCCAGAACCTTGCGGGGACGCGCGTTCAACGCGTCCTGCACCCGCTGCACGTCCTCCGATGTCACCGCCCGGAAATCGGTACCCTTGGGAAAGTAACCCCGGATCAATCCATTCGTGTGCTCGTTCAGGCCCCGCTCCCAGGATGCATAGGGACGCGCAAAGAAGAACCGGGCCTCCAGAGCGGTCGCAATCGCCGCATGACCGGCACACTCCTTGCCGTTATCCGCCGTGATGGTGTGCACCGGATAGGGCGCCAGCATCGTCCGGATCGCATCCCCCACCGCCGCCGCCGTCTTGTGTGTCACGCGTTGGATCAACACCAGCTTTGACATCCGGTCCACCAGCGTCACCAGAGCCCCGCTGTGCCCCTTCCCGATCATCGTGTCCGCCTCCCAGTCCCCCACACGGGACTTGGCCTCCACACGCGCCGGACGCGCCGCAATGTCCACCCGGTTGGGAATGCAGCCGCGTCCACTGTCCCGGCCCGCCGTCACGTTCGGCCTCTTGCCCCGACGCCGCAAAGACCGCCATAAATGGCCGCCCATCCTCCGATCCTTACGAATGTGCTGGTAGATCCACTCGGGACTGACCGACACAACGCCCTCACGCCGCAGACGACCCGCAATCTGCTCGGGACTCCAGGCTCGGCGCAACCGCCCCTCGATCACCACCCAGAGCGCCGCTGTCAGCTTCCAGGGCCGTGATGACGACGCCCGCCGACGCTCCCGCGCCGTGCGCTCCGCCTGCTTGTGACGATACCCCCGATCACCGCTGTTGCGGCGCAACTCCCGCGCAATCGTCGTATGGCTCCGGTTCAGCTCCCGCGCAATCGCACGGATCGAATATCCGCTTTTCCTCAAGGCGTAAATCTGGCATCTCTCAGGATAGGTCAGGTGGTGGTAGCCGCTTGGCATCGGAATCTCCTTTTTTCGTTATTCAGAGATTCTTACCGCCTCCTGACCCTAACACAACATCCATGAACCGGAATCCTCAAACCACACCATCCGCCGTGGTGCACTTCAGAGTTGAACGGACGAAAATAAAAACAGAAAACTTAAATATAAAAGTTTTGGCTCTATAGAAGGTCGATTATATCAAATTGGAGATAAATCTGATACCGATAAAATATTCATAGAAGATATTCTTTACCCTAACCCAGTAAGTTGTATAATTACAGGAAGAATTTTATCTACTGCTCTGAAAAATTTTAAACGTCGCGTAGAAATAACGGGTCTTATTCATTATAAGAAAGACGGAATTCCCGAAAAAATAGAAGCAGATCATATTGAGATATTTCCAGAAAACAGTGACCTGCCTTCTGTAGAAGACGTTTGTGGAATTATGGACGATCTATGAAGCAAAGAAAAGATCCTCAACAAATATATTGGGATAGCGATTGCTTTTTGGGTCATTTTAATTCTGAAGAAGGAAAAACAGAAAGGTGCAAAGAAACTCTGAAACGTGCGGAAAATAGAGAAATTATTATCATGACTTCTGTTTTCACTTTAGCAGAAGTTCTATATCTAAAAAATCGAAAACCTATTCCGAAAAGTGAAGCTCATATTATTAAACAATTCTTTAAAAACGATATAAGAACCGCTAATCTTAACAGATATATATCAGAATTTGCGCAAGATTTATTTTGGGATCACGGTATTAAACCTAAAGATGCAATTCACGTTAGCACCGCTTTAAATCTGCAGTCTGTTGAAATTTTAGAAACTTTTGACAAAAATCTTATAAGTAAAAGCAATACTTTCTATAGACCGCTTTCTATAAGAACACCGCTTTTGAATGCTCAGATAAATATGAAATTTAGAGATCTTAAACCCAATTAAGCTTAATCTTTTTTGCCCGATAATGTAATCGTTACCGAAAATCCATTTACTTATTTTTGCAATAGTTTAGAGGATACTCTCATCCAAATAGGCCGTTAGAGTTAAGTCTCTTGCGGTTTATGATTGGGTGCGCATTGTATCGTTTACCATCGGTATCTCATCGTTTGGTCGACGACGTACCGGTACAAGGTGTTGCGCGGGGACCGGCGTCTTCGGGTCCGGGAGAACGGAGTCGACATCGTGCGCGGCGTGATCTCGACCGATCACGTCCATAGGTTTGTCTCGGTGCCCCCGAAACGGGCAATCAGCGACCAGGTGGGCACGATGAAGGGCCATTCGTTGATCAAGGTT
>JAPOUL010000129.1 GCA_026708685.1 Bacteroidota bacterium | reverse complement strand
TGTTGGGTAGTGATCCCCCGGCGTTGACTAGGCCCCCAAGAGGGTGTTACTCGCAGTCCTACACCCTTGTCACGGCTACCAAATTCCAGTGATCCCGAAACGCCCCATTCAGTAAACCCGTCGGAGGTATGCATCATCAACCTCTGTGTGCGTAGATCTCCCCTGAATCGCAGTACCGGAATGAGCACGCGGATCCCTGTCGCCAGTTCCAGTCCAACTCCTTTCTCAGCACTCCCTGCATCCTGACGCACACCTGCGTCCACATACGGCTGGAGTCCACTGGTCAACTGTGCACTTGCTTCCATCCCTGCACGAATCCGTGTTACTCCTGCCCTTTGCCGATCTAATTTTGTGGAGATCATCAGTACATCTCCGTAGTATCTCAGATCCACTGATTGGACCGATGCCATCCTTCCCTGAATCCCTATCGCCCCAAACCCAGCCCGCCACGAAACGATCAAATCTTGTAATAGATACACGTCTGTACTTCCAGTGCCTAATCCTCCAGTTCCCCAGATTTCCCAGGTCTTCTGTTGGTAGGACACATAGGGATACACTCCCGTCATGGAAGCATCCATCCTGTCTTCAATATGATTAAGACGATACGCTCCATCACCCCGACTGTGTGAGACAAGAACACCAGTAAGCCAACCCGAACCCCAGTGATAGTCTATTCCCACCATGGCAGTAGACACATCTGCATTCACTTCTAGATCATTGTAACTTTCCTGCCCCTGAAATCTTCGGTATCCTCCGCGTCCCCATACCTGTACAGATCCACGCACAGAGGTGATATGACATCCACCAAGCAACTCGGCGAGAGACGGATTCCACGATGAAGCCGAATGCCATAACTGAGCTGTTTCACTACGAGAGGCTGCAGAACAGACCGAGGATTGATTCCGAAGGCGATGTCCTAATCCTTCTATGATTTCGGATGCCGATGTACGCATAAATCGGACTGTATAGGCAATCAGTGCATTTTCAGGACTATCCAGCGGTAGACCATCGTCGGTGATGGTCGCAGTGGCAATTGCTTTTGCCAGCTGGACGGGATCCGATGTTTCCAGACGCATGGTAAAGGTTTCTGTGTGCCATTTCGTCTCATCGCCAAGCAGGGGCACCTCAATGGTCATGGTTTCCATGCCGGGGGTAAACTCAAGCGTACCAGATTGCGTCTGATAGTCTTTGCCCGCGGTGGCTGTACCATCTTCGGTTTGATAGCGAACCGTAATCGATTCCGAACTTGGAGGGAAGACATGCACCTGAAACGTCGCGGCATGGACATCCTCCGATACCAGTACATCCTCAATGCGTAGGGTCGTCACTGGTTGCGGATCCAGAATCGTTACAGTTGCCTGTGCCCTTCCAAGGCCTGCATTGACTGGCTTAGAGAGTGTGACTTCAAAGGTTTCCTGTCCGTCCGGTTCGGCAAGACCATCGTCTTCGATTTCAAACTGAATCACGCCGCGAGTCGCATTGGGATCAAAGATCACAATCCCCCGTGAAGCCGTATAGTCCTTTCCTGCTTCAGCCGTTCCATCCGAACTATGATACTGCACCAGAACCACCTTCTCCGTAGCACGGCTCAATTCCACTTCTAATTGGATCATTTCCTCATCCTCATAGACGCTGATGTCATTGATGGAAACGGTTAACGGTGCAAGGGGCTTGTCATTATCCTGAATCGTAATGGAAACTGTTTCGGTAACGTTTACATAATCTCCCCCATTGCCAGTTAATCGTAGATCAAAGGTTTCGCTGTCAAAATCTTCGTCATCCTGTAAAGCCGTGAGTGTTACGGTTTTCGATCGATTCCAGTCGGTTGGCGTGAATGTCAGATTTTGGGGTGGACGCAGAGGGTATCCATCATATCCAGAGAACGAAATATTCACCGTACTGGACGGTTGACCGTTGAGGGCGATCTGGAATGAACCTGACGGTCCTTCTTCTTCAATGGTTAATGCAAGCGGGTTCACCACTAATTTTGGCTCATCATTGTCAATAATGGTTACCAATACCCTGTCCGTTACAACCCCATCAGTGTATCCGGTGGCCGTCAGGATGAACTCGTGAGGACCGTCATCTTCAAAATCATCATCATTCTCGGCCCAGAATGTGACCGTCTTGGGGGCTTCCCAGTCGGATGTTGAAAAGGTGAGCGGCACTGGATCATAGGTAAGATCGGGATTCTCAGATGCTGAAAGCGTAACCGTGGCCACCGACATTGGAGCTGACGATAGAGAAATGTCCAAGGAAGCAGATCCTCCCTCAGGGACAGTCAGCGAACCCAGAACCACCAGTTGAGGAGTATCATTGTCCTTGATGGTCACCAGAAGTTCTTCAGCTATACCAATATAGCCACCTCCATTCGCAGTTAGGATGAGAGATCTGCTCTCGTTGGCTGAATTGAGATCCGTTTGAGCAGTCAGTGTCAAGTCCTGGGGCTGATCCCAGGTCTGATCGGTAAAGGTTAAAGTTGGGGGAGATGGCGCAGACAACGGTGCACTGTATCCACTCATCGTAATAGTGGCGGGGGCTGATGGTGCGGCGGACAAGGAAACTTGAATCGTACGAGTTCCCCCTTCAACGATGGT
>JAPOUL010000050.1 GCA_026708685.1 Bacteroidota bacterium | reverse complement strand
TCACATCTCTGAGGGGATACGAGACAATTATCGTCGCAGAAATCCGCAAATTGAAAAATATTTCTAAACAAGTTAGCGCTTATGATGGGTATACCCTATGCACCATCAGTACTCTGATCCAAAATTCCATAGTATAGGATATCCTAAACAGCTTTTCGGCAGTTTCAAATCCGACAGGAGTCGACTAACATCTGACAGGATATCTTGTCTTCCATGGAAGAAAGGTGTGGTCCTCTATATCGAGTAAATACGAGGGAAGATGTAGTTCCAGAATTGGACTGCACGAGCATCCTAACGATGAATTTGTATCAACTTAGCAATTTTAATCAGTTATAAGCCATAGCAGGCAATGATTCCATGTCGCGTTACACTAGGTAATCATATTTACCAATATGTTATGATAGAGCATTTTGGGTAAGCTTTTACCCATTCATATTCCACCGAAGAATGGAAATCTTCCTGAAGTTCAACATACACAGTCTTTAACTATCACGAGATGATCTAAATTCCATCCAATCGCCACACGCCTTCAACATTGGTCAATCTTCGTGAAGCATCTGAAACTGTACCAGCTGATCTTCATGATCCGCTATCATCTGATGAACATCAACATCAAACAAATGACCTAACAGTCGTATATCATTAACTGGCTTTGGTCGGTCAATCCTCAACTGAGATTCAATGGGTGTAAGGACAATGCTAATCTCTGCAATATGCCACCGCATGATCCAGCCTGTTTTACGGTCAACTTTGACCTTGCGTTGAAAAGCGCCCGAAGAAAATGATAACATTCCTTCTTTGGCTAAATCAGCAATGAATGCATTCTTACTTCTTTGGAGATTCAAAACCAGCTCAACGCTGATGGTCTGGATATCTTGATCAATCAATGTTGTAATTGGACTATCCAGTTTTAAGGCGGACAGCCAGAGTGATGTGGATCGTATTTCTTTGGAAAACAAAGGTCTGAGGGGCTTGGGTATCACTTCAATTCTATGATTAAACCGTACCTTTGACTCCAAGGATTTCATGTATTCAAGATCGGTCTCCTTGGTAAAGGAGTGGACATGGGGGCCCAGAACTTGGTCTTCGAATTCAATGAGCGTGCCCCGGAGGATCATCTTATTCGGAGGATCTCCCTCCTCATAATGAATCTGCCCTCCAAGGCGAGTCCATAGTTTAGGCTTCAATATCATACTGACTGATGAGTGATACAGTAAGATGTCATCTTTCAATGAACATGGATTTCAATTGGTCAATTCAAGTTGCATACTTAGGTGACGCACCATTTGGATTGATCAAAGATACGGTGAATCTGGAGATTCATGAATCCACTGTTAACGACAGTTTTTGAATCATATCTTCATGGATGACCAGAGAGTATCTGGAAACTAGCTGTGCATACCGTTTCAAACGATTTTCTCTCAATTTTTGATCACGTACAATGGAGAATACTGCATCTTGTGCCTCTAAAAATGTCTGTTTTCTGGGCGGAAATTGCGTACCCGTACGAAATAAGATCCACTGTTCAGACACTGAAAATGGTCCTACGAATTCTCCCTCCTCTGCTCGAAACAAATCTTCTGAAAACTCTCCCAGCGTCTCCGCATCAAAAAGTGCAGGACCAGAAGGAGATACGAATTCCCGAACAGACTGTGCCTCCATTGGAGTTGAATAGATCTGCCATGTGAGTTGAACCTGTGCTGGATGGCGAAACTCTTGAGGCGGTGCAGACTCATAATACAACCGTGCTTCTTCCTCTGTAATTTGGGGAATATCCTGTCGGTGCAAGTGCTGCACGATATAGCGATCCATCACCTCTTGAATACGATCATGGAAGCGCGGCCCCTTTGTATGAGACGAGGCTTCCTGAAGGATGAGTTTACTGGCAATGAGACCCTGGATAAAATCTCTCAGGTCCGCTATGGTGCGTACTTGTGCCCGCTGACGATCCGTTGCAAATTGAGCATGTTCTCGAAACTCATCTACCGTCCATTCCTGACGCGGTGCTCCAAATGACACTAGACTACGTGAATCTAGTTCATCTTCTCTAAGGGGCGTACCCGGTGTGATCCGTTGTAATAACAGTTCTAGCGTTATATCATCAAAGCGTACATCAGCTTCGGTAATGATTTGATATAGAAAATTACGCCTCGTGTTTTGACGAGCACGATTCAAGGCGTAGGCTTCAAATAAATGTCTCTTTTGATAAAACTCGGTCTCTGTAATCATGGGCTTGGTAAATCGATCCTCCACTTTAAGGATAAAGTAACCTTGTGGGGTATGAACGGGCTGAGACACCTGCCCTATCGGCAACTGAAAAGCCGTATCTTCAAACGCAGGATCCATCTCGTCAAATGTAAATGGCGGCAGTAAACCTCCACTGGTTCTCAACACTGGGTCACTGAATACATCTTGGGATAACTCCATGAATGTATACCCATTCATCAGAAGATCTCTCAGTGAATCTGCACCTTCATGAGTCCTTGCATACAGCTGTCGTGCTACAATCGTAGACTGTGCTCGCTGATAGAGTTCTCTTATTAGCTCCTCCGACACCTCAACAGAGTCAAGGACAACCTGCTCCACGAAATCGTCCATCACGAGTCTTCGTTCTACCCTCTCCAATCGCTGTTGGTAGTGCAGTTCTTTTTCGATTCCACTATCACGAGCCTCTTTGACTGCCAGACGAGTCGCGGCCATGTCTTTCGCGAACAGTATTCGTCGGCTTGGTAGATCCTGCACACCCGTTTTGAGAAGCCATGCCCGATACTGTTCTATGAACTCGGAGTCCATTACTTCAAGGTTGTCAGCTGTAGCAATGATGTGCTCTTGATGTGAGTTGCAACCCCCTGCGGCCATAAGGATCCCAATGAGACCTATCACATACCAAATCTTTGTTTTGATGTCAAGACATTGATCACCAACCATGCTACCTATTCGTTCAATGATCAGTATTCGTTCGCATCTACTCAGAGGGAATCAACAATGATGATCATAGTTGATTGATGAAATTAGTCACCTTCACCGGGGTTTGGACTGAAAAAATCCTCGTATTTGTTCTCTTTTTCGGTAAACTCCTGATACTCTTCAAGAGGCTCTTTCATTCGGGAAATGTTCGGCCAAATGTTGGCATATTTCGTATTGAGGGCAAGCCATCTTCCGTCAGGATCATCCTCGCTTTCTGGTTTAATCGCCTCTACAGGGCATTCTGGTTCACAGACTCCGCAGTCAATGCATTCATCAGGATGAATGACCAACATGTTTTCTCCTTCATAAAAGCAGTCTACGGGGCAAACCTCTACACAATCGGTATGCTTACAGCGAATGCAGGCATCCATTACAAGATAGGCCATCAACTCAGGGATTTATATATCACAAAAAGTATTTCGAAAGACATTGAACCGATCATATCGCACGATGGTCAAGAGTATGCTTTTACGTTAAATGGTGATGGTTGTTATCTTCATTCACGTCATTCTGGAGATCATTGCTTGATGAATTGATGAAGTTCAAGAACAATTTACGCTTTTTGTTTTGTGGAGTCAGCTCAGGAAATTCACAAGTCATGCCTATTTGCGACCACTTTGGTCTACTCCCATTAATCCAGATGGGTATCTTGATGGCTTGATTTTCAAGGTACTGCGGATCCTTGCATCAACTGGAAAGTAATGACATGAACATTTCATTCAGCACATCAAATCGATGATCAAATGCTACAGCTCCTCCGATTCCTGAAAAATCAAGGAGATTCATGCACAAATACATGATCGGATTGGTTTGAACCCACCCACAATATCACACAAAACAGGATGATTGCGGTTGGATCACCAACCCATTTGAAGAAATCTCATAGAAAACTAAAGATACCATAGGGCTCAAATACCCACCAGCCAAATCACAGTGGTATATTTTGAATTCTGAATATTGTCTCAGCCTCTTGACGAGCGTTCTTGGTGTTAATGCGGTCTAATACTTTTGATGATGCCATATCATGAGATGTTGAGCACATTGACTTGTCTGGTCGTCTTTGAGTCCCACATAGAGAAGCAAATGAGAAATTCATGAATTCCCCAAATTTGAATTCGAATCTCCGCCATGAATGAATGTACCCCATTCAAGTAGGAGCTTCCATTTTTGGGATCATCAAAAGAATGCAAGCCTCATCAATCGTCTTTTTTCAAGCGTGTGAGGCCAATTGAGTAAGAATCCTGCCAACTGGATAAGAGCGGGGAAGCGTAGGAACTTGCATGCATCACTGAAATCGGTTTGTTTAAAGAAATCTACATCCGAATTAGTGGCTCCTCTTTTGATTAGAAAAATAGAACGTAAACTTCTCTGGAAAAATATGGAATTGTGAAAATGATTGCGTCGTAGGAGACCATCATCTCATTGCATGAAAGATTAATCGAGTATTTTTTCTAGTTCACTTTCCGAGGGATCATAGTTGAGAACAGGCCCCAACCATCTCTCTGCGATTCTAAGATCCATTCCCTTGCGCAAAGCATAGTCCTCCACCTGATCACGCTCAATCCGACCGACCGAGAAGTAGACACTCTCGGGGTGTGCAAAATATAATCCAGACACCGATGCTGCGGGTGTCATCGCAAACGAAGATGTTAATGTCATTCCTATACGGTCTGCTCCGAGTAAGCGGAAAATAGTTTCTTTCTCGGTGTGATCTGGTTGACATGGATAGCCGGGGGCTGGACGAATTCCCGTATAGGCTTCTTTGATTAACTCCTGTTGATCCCAGTCTTCATCTTTAGCATAACCCCATAATTCTTTGCGAACCCGCTCATGCATGTATTCGGCCATCGCCTCTGCAAACCGGTCAGCAACCGCTTTGACCATGATGGCTGAATAGTCATCCCCATTCGCCTCAAAGTGTTGGGCAATCTCATCGGCCTCAGCCCCAGATGTGACGGCAAATGCACCAATATGATCATTGAATTCTCCAATAAAATCTGCAAGTGCATAGTTGGGGCGACGATTCGTTTTGACCACCTGCTGACGAAGTGTGTGGAGAATCTCACCGTTGTGAAGCCTGATATCATCCCCTTGACGAGATGCCCCCCAAAAACCGATCACTGCTTTCGGATGGAACCACTGGTGATCAATCATTTCTCGCAACATGATCTGCGTATCATCCCAGAGCTCGCGTGCCGCTTGGCCAATGATCTTATCCTCAAGAATTTTGGGGTATCGCCCAGTTAAGTTCCAACTCATAAAATAGGGAGTCCAATCGATATAGTCTGATAGTTCAGATAAGTCCAGATTGGTAAACACATTCGTTCCTAAGTAACTGGGAACAGGTATATCTACAGATGTCAATGGATGTGCATGTTGGCGTGCTGTAGCGATCGGATGGCGTGGCTTGGGGGGACCCCCTGAACGGCGATCACGCAATCGCTGATACCTGGCCTTTTCCGTATCTACAAAAAGCCCCCGTTCGTCATCGGACAGCAACGAAGAAACGACTCCAAATGCCCGACTCGCATCGGTCACATGAATGGTTGGTCCGTTACTACGGACGGGATCAATTTTCACGGCGGTATGAGCAGGAGAGGTCGTGGCACCACCAATCAAAAGTGGCTGCTTCATGTCATTACGCTGCATTTCGCGGGCCACATAGACCATTTCGTCAAGACTCGGGGTAATCAGTCCTGAAAGTCCAATGATATCCGCTTCCTCTTGCTTTGCCTTCGCGAGAATATCCTCACAGGGAACCATGACTCCCATATCAATGATCTCGTATCCATTACAGGCAAGAACAACACCAACAATATTTTTACCAATATCGTGAACATCTCCTTTCACAGTCGCCATGAGAACTTTACCATTGGAAGCATCCTCTTCCCCTAATTCTTCTTTTTCAGCCTGCATAAAGGGATCTAGATAAGCAACTGCTGCCTTCATCACTCGGGCAGATTTTACAACCTGTGGCAAAAACATTTTCCCCGATGCAAACAAATCACCGACCACATTCATGCCGTCCATCAGCGGCCCCTCAATCACATTCAGTGGTCTCTCTCCAGCTAAACGAGCTTCTTCAGTATCGGATTCAATAAATTCCGTGATGCCATGCACCAGAGCGTGCTCTAACCTTTTATCTACCGTGTATTCACGCCATGTGAGATCTTTCTCCACGGATTTACCTTGCTGCCCTCGAAACTTTTCGGCATACTCCACCAGTGCCTCGGTCGCATTGTCATTACGATTGAGAATCACATCCTCCACCAACGCTCGCAATTTTGGCTCAATCTCATCATAGATATCAAGTTGGCCTGCATTGAGGATGGCCATGTTCATCCCGGCGGGAATCGCATAATATAAAAACACAGAGTGCATTGCCCTTCTCACGGGCTCATTGCCACGAAAACTAAACGAAACGTTGGACAGCCCCCCCGATATATGACAGCCAGTGCATGTCTCACGAATGGTCCTTGCAGCTTCAATGTAATCCACTGCGTAATTATTGTGCTCTTCAATTCCAGTGGCAACGGCAAAAATATTGGGATCAAAAATGATGTCTTCTGCGGGAAATCCAACCTCTTGTGTGAGGATGTGAAACGCACGTTGACAGATGTCTATTTTTCTGGATGCCGTATCGGCTTGACCTTCCTCATCAAACGCCATCACGACCACCGCAGCACCGTAACTAAGACATGTGCGGGCATGCTCACGAAATTGATCGACACCCTCCTTCAATGAGATGGAATTGACAACCGCTTTGCCCTGTACACATTTAAGCCCTGCCACAATGACCTCCCATTTTGAACTGTCAATCATAAAGGGGACACGGGCAATATCAGGTTCAGCTGCAATGAGATTGAGAAAGGTCTGCATAGCATTCACTCCATCAAGCATCCCCTCATCCATGTTAATATCAATGATCTGGGCACCGTTTTCCACTTGCTGGCGGGCCACTTCCACAGCAGTGGCGTAATCACCATTGACGATGAGACGACGAAAACGCGCCGATCCTGTTACATTCGTGCGCTCTCCTATATTGACAAATGTCTGAGATGCAGAGGTCATTGACGCAGATGCTGTGTGTTCATGGAGTGCACCAACTGCCCAACACCGTATGAGAATCTCATCATGTCTAAACCGTCCAATCTTACTGAACAGCAGGATATAGATCGGAACGCAAGAAAATTCCTGTTTTCTGCAACCTGATTTTGACCATGCACGCTCAGAGAGCCGCGGTGGCTACTCCCTTGAATTGGAGTAGAAGAATGGGCTTTTACACCCAGACAAGGAGGGTCTATGATAGGTTCTTCCTGCATCAAAAGTGGCTGTTAAGCTGATATTTCAAACGGTTCCAAGCCTGCAAGTCGAAGGGAGTTGGTACTCGGTGCTGGAACGCGAGGGGCTACCCCTTCAATGCCTTGGGCAATGATCTTAATGTGATCTGGTGTGGTTCCACAGCATCCACCCAAGATATTAACAATTCCCTCTTCAGCCCACGGAATGACCTTACATGAGGTTTCTTCGGGCTTCTCATCATACTGTCCCATTTCGTTTGGAAGTCCTGCGTTGGGATAGGCAGCTACGAGCGTGTCTGCGATTCGCGAGAGCGTCGATATATAGGGTCGCATCAAATCAGCACCAAGTGCACAGTTAAAGCCAATGCAGAATGGCTTGGCATGGCGTACAGAATGCCAAAATGCCTCCGCCGTCTGCCCTGAGAGCGTTCGACCCGACCGATCAGTAATCGTGCCAGAAATCCAAATGGGAAGTGGTTCCAGTCCCTCCTCTTCCAGATCCTTGATGGCTTTGATGGCCGCCTTGCAGTTCAATGTATCGGTGATCGTTTCAATGAGATAGAGATGCACTCCCCCGTGATTCAGGGCCTGTATCTGATCTTTATAGGCATGATACACTTCATCAAAAATCACTTCTCGTGCTCCTGGGTCATTGACATCCGAACTCATCGAAAGCATCTTATTCAGGGGCCCAATTGATCCAGCTACAAAACGTGGCTTATGGGGTTCTTTTTCGGTCCAGAGGTCTGCCACTTGACGAGCTAGCCTTGCACCCTCAACATTAATGTCGATGACGGACTGGGAATCTAAACCGTAATCTCTTTGTGCAATGGTAGTTGCAGAAAAGGTATTGGTTTCTGTAATATCTGCACCAGCACTGAAGTAAATCTCATGTAACTGCTCCACACAGTCTGGGCGCGTCAGACACAATATGTCATGATTGCCTTTCATTTGCCCGGGGTACTGATTCGTCGTGAACCTTGTACCGCGAAAATCGTCTTCGTTGAGATCCATGCGCTGAAACATGACTCCCCATGAACCATCTAGGAGAAGAATGCGCTGTTGGGCAACCTCGTGAAGTTGAGCGATTCGATTTCGTCGGCTTGATATTTCAGAAATAGAAGTCATCTAATTTATTGAGAACAAGATTCGCTGTGGAAGACAACGCTGATCAGAGAACGCAATCCTGATTGAATAACATTACGAATCATCAAGTCATCATAAGGATGGAGTGCCATCTTTGCTGTACATCCTTGGTCATTAAAGATGATCATATTATTGCTGATAGTGTGGTTTTAAACCAAGTAACCGACAGATAGAGAGAGCTAAGCTTGCACGATTGAGAGTATAAAAATGAAAATCATTGACCCCTTGTTCAAATAATTTTTGGCACAGTTCTGCGGCGATATTGGCGGTGATTAGTTCACGCGTTGTATCATCTTGATCTGTTCCATGATAGATCTTATACAACCAGTCTGGTAATTTGACTTGGCAAAGTTTTGCAATACGTTCAAGGCCTTTGAAGTTAGGTTGAAGCATGATCCCAGGAACGATAGGCATCGTCACACAGCCTGCCCGTGCACGGTCAACAAAGGCAAAATAGGTATCTGGTTCAAAGAAAAACTGCGTGATGGCTCGGTCAGCACCTGCATCTTGTTTAGCCCTTAAAAAAGCAATATCCTCATCCCATCCTTGACTCTCAGGATGTTGTTCGGGGTAGCATGCGACACTAATTTCAAATCGTCCACCAAGCGTCGTCTCAAGCGAACGAATTCCTTCAATCAGATCAATACTCGTATGAAATCCGCCGAGATGGGGTTCAAATGTTGCCCCAAGCCCTTCTGGAGGATCACCTCGTAAAGCAACGATGTGATGCACACCAGCTTGCCAAAAACTGGAGGCAACCTGTAAAACTTCCTCTTTCGTGGTACCTACACAGGTCAGATGTGCGGCGGGTAGAAGGGGGGTATCTTGGGCAATTTTAGCTACAATTTCTTGGGTACGATGTTGCGTTGAACCACCTGCACCATAGGTAACAGAGACAAAACGTGGAGACATAGGAGATAACCGAGCAACGGATTCCCATAATTTTGCTTCCATCTTGTCGGTCTTTGGCGGAAAAAATTCAAAGGAGACATTGGGGGATGAAGACGATTGTTGCGTTGTCACCGAAAGCTGATTGACATCTCCGTCTACGACATGCTTTGTACATTTGGTGGACACCCAAATCAGCACGTTGAGTCCTTGATTAAGCGAATCAGGTGGATCAAATGTTTGATGTTTACGGATAAAAAGGCCAGCAGATTCGGTCCATCGGGTCATATCGTCTTCTGAGATCCCAAGCCGTCGATGCCCTTGTGAGGTACGCAAAAATTCGAGGTCATGCGGTGCAAAATCTACAACGATAAGTTGTCCGCCAGGCTTGAGGATCCGGGCGGCTTCGGTAATTACTTTTTCGGGTTGATCAAGATAATGTAGGACCTGATGGACGATGACACAATCCGCACTATTATTAGCGAAGGGAGGATTGGTGACATCACCATGGCGTACGCGTGCATGATGGACACCAGCACGATTGAGATTGGCTCGTGCAACGGTGAGCATCTCGTGAGATATGTCAAGTCCTTCTGCTTCTTGGGAATGGGAGGCAAGAAGGATCAACATACGCCCCGTCCCGGTTCCAAGATCAATGATCCTCTCAAACTGGTAACTCTTCACACAATCAAGAATGGCTTGCTCAATCGCTTCTTCTGGATAATGGAGTGACCGTAGTTGATCCCAATCTTCGGCAATTTCTGAAAAATAGGACTCTGCCAGTCTCGATCGAGCTAAACGAACATTCTGCAAGGCTTCAAAATCAGACTTGAACGGCGGAGTACCTGTGCCCAACTCGGAGAAAATCTCTGCTAGTAAACTACCTACCCATCCTTTACTCTGGATTCGGTAAAATACCCATGAGCCTTCGGGAAGCCGTTCAATCAAACCTGCACTGGTCAGTACTTTCAGATGATGCGACAATCTGGGCTGACTTTGACGAAGGATTTGTGTAAGCTCTCCTACGGATAGGTCCACATGCTGTAATAAAGCAAGGATTCGGAGCCGAGTCGGCTGCCCGGCCGCTTTCAACGCATCAATGAATTGCTTGGATTGAGAGTCCATCTCAAAAGATATAAACAATTCATTATATGTTTATTTTAAAGTGATGTTCCACAGACTGTTCATCATAGTGTCATCCCATTGCTACGCATTTTAAGGTGAAGACTGAATCTGTCGTTTTCCTCGCCCTTCATGCTGGTTACAACCCGAATATTACATGATACCGTTCACAAGTACTTGACTAAATCATTGAGGTTGAGAAAGCAATCATTCATTTCACAAATTCAAACTCGGTGAACACAAAGATTTCGTTGCTGATACAACATCGAAATCTCGGAAATTTGAGCCATGAAGGAATCTAATTAAATCTTCGCATTTGAGTAGAAATATTGTTCTGAAGTGCTTTCAATAGTTTTTTAGAGTGCTCGGAGGTTTTGCAAACGCCCCTTTATCATTCCGATTAAACCAGCCATTGGGTTCATTCAGCATATGTTTTCAAATCATTGATGTCCTGATTGTTTATCACTCATGCCTGATATGATGCATTTATAGATTTTGAGATAACTCAATTAAGAATGTACTCAGAACCTGATCCAACCAGCTGGAAAAACGCCTTTTTAATTGTTGAGGATCTTCACTCTTGAAAAAAACAAATCCATCATCAGCAACAGGAATCAAGGATGACACCGCTTCCTCTCCATCTTCTACAATCTCTTTGAGATCTAGAAATGGCGAACATACCAAGGCTTCAAGATTCACATGCTTTCCGATACCATGGATACTAAATACCAACCGTGCTCTGCGAGTCCAATACATGCGTAGATCTATCCAGAGTCGATAAGTATCCGTATTCGCATAATACTCCCAACGTTTTGCGTTTTCAATGATTTGATAACGATAGTAGTGATCGGTGTTTTCATCAGATTCAGAAATGTATACAGTTGGTGCTGGATAAATTTGTTCAAGAACATCCTTGATTTTGGGAACAAGTGTCTCAAGTTGACTTTTCAAATCTTCCTCAATTTCTCTGGCGTGACTTAACAACTTTCTTTTTGACGCATTATTGTATGCAGAAGCCGATGCTTGAAGAATTTTCAGTGCAGAGTCCGTACTTGGCGTTCCAGTAATAGGTAGTGTCTGCAATTTTAGATGCTTTTCTGAACTGCGACTGTTGTGACTTTACGAAGACATGCACGAGAGGTTGAAGATCACCCTTATCCGCTTCTTCTAATGCATCAATATAACTCGGCCGGTCATCTCGGGTGATGATCAGTGGAAACAGTCCGTTCTTGAGCAGAATCAGCGAAGCAAGTGCACGGGCGACACGACCATTACCATCCTGAAATGGATGAATTTGTGTAAACCTGTGATGGAGCCATGCTGATTGCACCTCACTTGAAACGCCGTCTTGAATATGGCGATCATGAAAACGGAGCAATCGGTCCATCTCGGACTGGACATGTTCAGGTGGACAATACACATATTTTACTCCGTCTCGCACCGGCGAATTCTCGCGTTTTTTCCAGTCTCCCTTGATCAGAGGAATTTCCAGTGTTCGTCCGAACTTATCTCTTCCCTCAGCCGATTCCTGACTCTGAACCAGAGATGCATGTAGTTCCTTGACATACGAGGTCGTCAGTTGCCTGTCTCCCTTGATAAAGTCAAACAAGCCATCAAAACAATCTTTGTGATCTATGAGCAGTTTCAGAACATAGTCTACAGGCTTGTTCACCGATCCAGAAAAGAGATATTCTGCCTTCAATCCATGCCTAATGAGCTTTGCCGTCACACCTCTTTCAATATCATAAAGATTTTCAATCACACCCGTTTCAATGGCCCACTCTGTTCCAAGCCTTTCAATGAATTCATCAATGATGTGGGGATTATCCCGCAGTTGATCCTGCTGATCTTCCCAGCATGCTTGAATACCAAGGATTTCTGAAGAAGTCAAATCCATTGGATCCTCCAGAAAATCTTCAATTCCCGTATCTACATCCCATATTTTATTCTCTCGTATGATGACCATCCGATCATCGGCAACGTTGATTTCTAACCAAGCTTATCGCCGGGTGGCATTGCACATCATGATCGGCTCACGGTAACCCATGGATTGTATTCAAACATGGATTTCGGGGCGTATATTGATTATGATTCACCATTGGATTGCTGAGATTGAAGCCCTAACTTCTCTCGTACGGCAACCTTGATGGACTCACATTCCGCCCGATTGGATCGTAGCCAATCTTTGGCATTATCTCGGCCCTGTCCTATACGTACATCTTGATAGCCATACCATGAACCACTTTTGGTAATCAAACCAATACTGACGGCCATATCTACAAGTTCGCCAAGGGAAGAAATGCCCTCTCCATAAATGATATCAAATTCGGCAGTCCGAAAAGGTGGAGCCACTTTATTTTTGACGACCTTCACCCGGGTTCGATTCCCAATCACCTCAGCTGCATTCTTGATGGCTCCAATTCGGCGAATATCCAGTCTGACCGAACTATAAAATTTGAGTGCCTTTCCACCAGGAGTAGTTTCCGGGTTGCCAAACATGACTCCAATTTTCTCTCGAAGCTGGTTAATAAAGATCAGAACGACATTGGATCGGTTAATGATCCCAGCTAATTTCCGGAGTGCCTGACTCATCAGACGTGCCTGGAGTCCTACATGGCTATCTCCCATATCACCCTGTATCTCTGCGGCGGGAACCAGAGCAGCAACGGAGTCAACGACAATCAAATCTAGGGCGGCACTGCGCACCAGCGTTTCACAGATATTCAGGGCCTGTTCACCTGTATCAGGCTGAGACATCAATAACTGGTCAATATCGACTCCCAACTGCTCCGCATAGGAGGGATCAAAGGCATGTTCAGCATCAATGAAGGCACACTGTCCACCCAACTTCTGGGCTTCTGCAAGGCAGTGGGTAGCAAGGGTCGTTTTACCCGAGGATTCAGGTCCATAAATTTCAACAATCCGCCCTCGAGGAATTCCACCAACACCTAATGCAGCATCCAAGGCTATAGATCCAGTAGAGATCGCCTCCACTTGAATGGGAGGGGCATCACCCATTCGCATGATGGATCCCTTTCCATGCTGTTTCTCAATCTCCTGGATCGCGAGGTTGAGAGCCCGCGTCTGCGGATTTTCTTTAGTGCTCATTATATAGTGGTTTTAGTTGGTTAAAAATACGACAGATTATTGAATCCCCCTATGTTCTTTGTTGCGTTTCAGCAAAGCTTTACGAGCGAGATCCAAAACAGCGAGTGCACTTTTTGCCTTGTTCATTGCACGATCATTGCCAAACTGACGCTTAACAGCCCATGAACTATGCTGATCAGCATATCCAATCCATACAAGTCCAACGGGTTTTTCTGGAGATCCTCCACTCGGCCCTGATATTCCAGTAACGGATAACCCGACATCACTTCCAAAGCGATCGCGTACTCCCTCTGCCATCTGAAGTGCAACAGATTCACTCACAGCACCAAATTGATCTAAGGCATCCCGGTTGACACCTAATTGATGCTTCTTAATTGAATTGGAGTAGGCCACAACTCCCCCCAGTACATAATCAGAGGAGCCTGGAACATTGGTCAAATGATCCAACACCGAACCTCCAGTACAACTCTCAGCAACAGCAATCGTCATGCTCTGATCTCTCAGTAGATTTCCAAGGACACTCTGCAGCGAGTCTTCATCACAACCGAAGATAGCTTCTCCCAGTTGCTGTTGAACACGTCTTTCTACTTGACAAATACGCAATTCGGCATCTTCTCCCTGAATCGTCAGCCTGACTCGAACGCCATAGATTCCCGGTAAGTATGCAATCTTAAGATCGGTGTCCAATTGATCGGTAATTGAGTCAATATGCTGTTGGACAACGGTTTCTCCAATTCCAGCTACATTCAGGGTACGCTGTGCCATTGCCTGACGACCTTCCGATTGAAGAATCCTGGGAATGACATGATGTGAGAAAATGGATTTCATTTCATGAGGGACTCCCGGAAGGAGTACCACGAGAGGTCCCTGATCGGTCTGATGCAACAAACCAGGAGCAGTCCCTTTTGCATTGGAGAGCGTTTCAAAGCCTTCGGGAACGCTTGCAACGCGTTCCGAGCCGTGGGGTACCGAGCGGCCAAGAAGGGCAAATCGGTGTTGCAGAGCCTCCAGAATGTTAGGATCTGTGTATAATGATACACCAGCAAATCGTGCAGCTGCCTCTCTGGTGAGATCATCTGGGGTAGGACCGAGTCCGCCCGTGACAATCGTTAAATCACACTGTTTTACTCCATCCTGGATCGCAGCTGTAATGGCATGGACATCATCTTGAACCGTCATGGTATAAGAGACGGTAATTCCGATACGCGTCAGTTCACCTGCAAGATATACAGCATTGGTATTGACCACCTGTCCTATGAGAAGTTCATCACCAACCGTCACAATACTTGCGTTGAACGATGCCAAATCTATCCTCTTATTGATGTTGTACCGTCCATGATTGATAATCATTTCGCCACTCCAACAGGGAGTCGCGCTGACTAGAATCAATATACTTGGTTTTTATGGCCACCCGAAGCAGTGCATCAAAATTGGACAGTGTGACTAGGGGAGATCCTTTGGTAGCAAATAAATCGTTTACGCCTAAAAGATTGTACGTGAATATTGCTAGACAGCATACGGGCATAGTGCCTGTCACTCGTTTGACGGCTTCGCCAGCCTGAATAGATGAAAGCCCTGTTGCGACCAAATCCTCAATCATCAAGACCTTGCTCCCGACAGGCAAGTATCCCTCAATCTGATTGCCTTGTCCATGTCCCTTGGGTTCTGGTCGTACATAAATCAACGGCAGTGACATGCGTTGAGCAACCATAGCCGCATGAGCAATTCCCGCTGTTGCAACTCCAGCGACATAATCAAATTCATAGTCTGGTACTTTTTCAAGAAAGCCATCAATCAGGATGTCTCGCAGTTCAGGATATGAAAGTGTAAGGCGATTGTCACAATAAACTGGCGCCATCATCCCCGAAGACCATACAAATGGCTCTCCAGACGTGATGGAAATAGCTCCAATCTCAAGAAGATGATGTGCAATTTGCTCGGACAATGGTTGCAAGTGATCACAGGTTTTCATGAAACTGCTTTGGGGTAAAAATAAATCCGAATATACGAAAGAGCGGTCATACCCGTGATCACGACCACCAATATTAACGCAAGATCAACGAACCATCCTTGAAGTAGATACTGACTCCATGAATCTGTCATGGGAAAATACTCAAACATGATCAGCAATAGCAGTATTCCCAGAAAACTCATTTGGAAGGCCGTTTTAAATTTGGCAAATGATAGGGTAGACAGAATCCGGTTCTGGGTGTCAGCAATCAGACGTAACCCGGTAATCACTACATCTCTGCATACAAGGATTCCTACGGCCCACCAAGGGACATATTCGGGATAGAACCATGCCAGTGCAACAAAAAGTCCTATGACTAGAATCTTGTCCGCGAGGGGATCTAAATGACGGCCGAATCGGGTTTCTCCTTTGAACTTGCGTGCCACATAGCCATCAGCGAAATCGGAAATCGCTGCTACCATAAACAGTACACACCCTGCGGAGGCAAACCATGCAGTTTTCTGAGAGATACAGTAAATCAGAAAAGGAGTGACAAGAATTCGTGATACCGTGATGGCATTGGGAATGAATTGCATGACAATGAACATTGATAGGCCATTTTACATCAACCATTGATCTGCGTTCGTATTGCACTGCTCCAATAATGTCAATAATTCTGCCATTCTGTCCGATCACTCCTATTGGCAAGATAATTGCCAAAGAGTAAGTTGTTAAAACTTTCCATTCACATTAAATCTGAACGAACATGAGCAAGATTATTGGAATTGACTTAGGAACCACCAACTCCGTCGTCTCTGTCTTGGAAGGTGGCGAGCCTAAGGTGATTGAAAATACCGAGGGGGGCCGCACGACTCCCTCTGTCGTCGCTTTCAAAAAAGATGGCGAACGTCTAGCAGGTGGACCAGCCAAACGGCAGGCGGTCACCAATGCAGAAAACACTGTTTTCTCGATCAAGCGCTTTATGGGCCGTGGATATGACGAGGTTCCCGATGAACTCAAAACTGTTCCCTATGAGGTCGTTAAGGGCGACAATGGAACTGCCCGCGTCAAGATTGCGGATAAGATGTATTCTCCTCAGGAGATCTCTGCAATGATTCTGCAGAAGCTCAAAAGCACTGCCGAAGATTATCTGGGTGAAAAGGTCACCGAGGCCGTCATCACAGTTCCTGCCTATTACAATGATGCCCAGCGCAAGGCAACCAAGGAAGCTGGAAAAGTTGCTGGACTTGAAGTCCGCAGGATCATCAATGAGCCTACTGCTGCCGCCCTTGCCTATGGTCTTGGTAAGCAGGATAAAGATCGTATCATAGCAGTATATGACCTAGGTGGAGGCACCTACGATATTTCCATCCTTGAACTTGGTGGCGGTGTCTTTGAGGTAAAATCAACCAACGGTGATACGCATCTTGGTGGTGATGATTTTGATCAAAAACTGATTGACTTTCTGGCTGATTCCTTCAAGAAGTCTGAGGGAATTGATCTGCGAAGTGATAACATGGCCTTACAACGCCTCAAGGAGGCTGCTGAAAAGGCGAAAACAGAATTGTCCAGTAGCAGTGAGACTTCCATCAATTTGCCCTTCATTACGGCAACTGCCGATGGTCCAAAGCACTTGACCACAACGTTGTCACGAGCCAAGTTTGAGCAGCTAATCGGCGATCTGGTGGAACGTACCGTAACGCCTATGAAACAGGCGTTAAAGGATGCAAAACTCTCTGCTGATCAAATTGATGAGGTCATTCTTGTTGGTGGTTCAACCCGAATTCCACTCGTTCAGAAAACGGTGGAAGAATTTTTTGGCAAGGCCCCAAACAAGTCTGTCAATCCCGATGAGGTTGTCGCCATGGGTGCTGCGATTCAGGGTGGAGTGCTGTCTCAGGATATTGACGACGTACTCTTACTTGATGTGACTCCCCTCAACCTAGGAATTGAAACGCTTGGCAGAGTCATGACCACTCTGATTGAGTCCAATACGACCATCCCAACTCGTAAACAGGAGATCTTTTCCACCGCAGCCGACAATCAGCCATCTGTGGAGATTCACGTTCTTCAGGGAAACAGGGAAATGGCAGTAGATAACCGGACGATTGGAAAATTTCACTTGGACGGAATTCCACCCGCCAGACGGGGTACTCCTCAGATCGAAGTTGCCTTTGATATTGATGCGGATGGCATTCTGAATGTGACAGCGAAGGATAAAGCCACTGGTCGTGAGCAATCCATTCGCATTGAAGCCTCCAGTGGCCTGTCTGATACTGAGATTGAATCCATGCGTCAGCAGGCACGGGAAAATGCCGATGAAGACAAAAAGCGCAGGAAAGAGATTGACCTGCTCAATCAGGCAGACTCTCTGATCTACACCTCCAAAAATAACCTGTCCGAATTTGGTGACAAGTTATCCGAGGAGAACAAAAGCAAGATCACTGGTGCCCTTGAACGTCTTGAGAGCCTGCATGAGTCCAAGAATATGGATGAATTGGAGAGTAGCATTGAGCAACTCAATCAGGCATGGTCCGCGGCCAGCGAAGAGGTGTATGCCGCCCAGCAGGCGGCCGCACAGGAGCAGCCTTCTGGTGGAGAACCATCCCAAAATGGCCAGGCATCTAATGAGGAAGTCATTGACGATGCTGATTTTGAGGTCGTAGACGAAGAGTCTAAATAACGTACACCCCACTCAATGGAGACCAAACAGTTGCCGAGCGTTGGCAGAAGTGATTTCTGCTACCTCGGCAACTGTGCTTTGATGGACTGCGGCAATTTTTTCTGCCACAAATTTCGTCCACGCTGGCTCATTACGTTGACCACGGTGTGGAACGGGTGTCATATAGGGAGCGTCGGTTTCCAGGACGATCTGGTGTAGTGGCACCTTTTGAATCATTTCTGCCACACCTGCATTCTTGAAGGTGACTGCACCGCCTACACCAATGAGAAACCCTAGTTTTTCCGCTGCTTCAGGGAGCCAGTCGGGCCCTGTAAAACAGTGAAAAATCCCGCGATAGGATGCCTTTGTTCGCGCAGGGAGTTCCCGTTGAAGAATCTCAATGGCATCACGGTGTGCCTGATCCCGATGTTGCTTGTCTCGAAGATGAAGAACGATTGGTAGATTGGTTTCTGATGAGAGACGTATTTGTTGGGCGAAGAAATCTGGTTGTCTCTCATCGAAATACTTGTCCCAGTAGTAATCAAGTCCACACTCCCCTACCGCAATGATCTTTGGCTCATTGCACAATTGTGTGATTTCGATCAAATCCTGCTCTTTGGCATCTCGCACATGGGTTGGATGGATACCTGCCATTGCGAAGACTCCTTGAAAACGAGCACATAAGTCCAACGAGTGATAAACGGATTGAAGATCAACGGCGGGGAGCAAAATCGTTGTGACACCCACGTCTTGTGCTCTCTGCACCACATCATCCAGATCATTTCTGAACCGACCGTCATACAGATGAGCGTGCGTATCAATCAAAATTGGATCCATTTCTCTTTGAATCATTGTGTTATGAACTGTGAATGCAATCTTACTGATTGCCTTATTAATCAACTATGGAAATGAGTTGCCGCTAAACAAATACACCATATTCGATAGCGAAATCATGTCTCATTAAATTTGCTTTTTGCTCAAAGGTAGACTACAAAATTTGAGTTCTTGCAAGGATTTTATTAAAGTCATCGATACATTCATCCAGATTCTATTATCCTTGATTAATGAATGTCTCATCTGGCTCTATCGTGGGAATTTTCGATATCTGATGTACGCAACTGCTGAATGATCTCTGAATTGAGTTCATAATCATGATCTTCATCAATCAAGGCATCTCCAAATTGCTCATACGACCATTCATTCAGAGTTTCAATCACACCTTGTTGCATAACCTGGAACTGCTTGACCAATTCATGAAAGTCTGATTTTGACCATATGGGTCGCTCTATGAGTTTGTATAAAAATGCTGAGCATTCAGCATTCAAACCATCCAATGTGCTCTTTGAATATTGCCCTTCCTGTGTATCTTGCTCCTCAAAAATCTGTCCAAGAATCTCTGATACTTGGGAAGTCTCTTTCATTAATGATGATACCTGATCGTGGTCTATGGATACGTTCTGTTCGTTTTGAGACGGTGAAAGTTCTGATACCTTCAACGACGACATAATCGTTGCAATCGATCCTGAAGTAGCCACATCATGTAAATCTGAATAAATACTGTCCGTAGGCAATTGAAGTGCTTTATATAGGCTCTTCAGTGCCTTCATTTTGACTGGATTTGTTCCACCATCTATGGAAACCATACAAAGAGCAGTGATGCGTAACCTCGGATATATAATCTCATCAAGTTCTTTGATTAATTTGCGGCATCCTGGAAGAGTAGGTGGAACGAGCTCAAGCCACTCCAGATATATTTGGATGCGCTTTTTTTCAGCTTGATTGGTTATTTCGGACTGAATCAGAACATCCAGTACCGCCTTCTCCTCTTCTGTAAACGGACCATCTGATAATGCGATAAACGCTGCAATTTTCACAGAAATCGCTACTATGAAATATTCTTCACTGTCCATGATTTGATCGCTGACCTTCATGGTCATCTTCGTAAGGAAAACTGGTTCGCCTAGTTGTGGCTTTCTATATTCGTAAAATAAAAATGGAACCATTGAGAGTGAAATCCTTGACAGTACATGCTCCGCATCGCGAAGCTGTCGCCAATTTTTTCTTGCTGAAGGAACGCGAAACACTTGAGCCAGAATTTCATCCATCGTGGTTTGACCTCCATGTTTATTGATGATATTGAGACACCACTTCTTGAGTGGCTCAAATGCAGGAATGGGAAAATCCGATTGTATCGTTATTGGAAGCAACAAATACGCTTCAAAAGAATTTCTCCCCATGCTGTCCTTTCCAATGAATTGACTGTACCGTCTCATTTCGGATGTAGCATCGTCAACGATACTCTCTATCAGATCATCCATATCATAGTTAAATTCAACTCCATTCATATCATCAAATGGAGTCTCTACTGCCACATGAAATTCAGTCGATGCCGAATGGTAGTAAAGGGATACATCCATGTTCTCTGGTAGCATACAGTACTTCCATTCGATATGACCTGCTAACATCAGGTCAAACAGTGCTCTAAATTCTGGCAAAGCCCGTTTAGCCACCATTTGTAAATTATTGGTCCTTGGATGGGAAGCATACCAGCTCAAAACCCAATCGGCACTAAGTGTTTTATGATGTTCCATCTGGTGTGCTAATCCAACGGATACATCAAACGGTAGGAGACGATCCCCTGGTATAAAACGCGGTTGAATCTTTTCCGGTCGTTGGATTAAACCATAGGCTGCTTCAAGAAATTTCGTCATTTCTCTGAGTGCATGGGAAAAGCCGTTCACACCTGTGTATACCTTTATCAATCGCTCTACCTCATTGATAATGATCCATCCTTCTTCATCAGATGGTGGATCCAAAAAAAATCTGTGTTCTAAACCATAAAAATAAAGTCGGATATAAGCCACATTATAATGAGTTTCCGCCCTGCTTCCTGCAAGCCAATCTAGGTAGGTGGCACGTTGCGAAGGAAGCATCCTTTCATACCTTAGGTAATGATATTCCAGTGCTTGTTGAGGTGGATATGTATTCTTTTTATCTACACTCAATCTAATATTAATGACCGGATTAGAAAACTCTTCAAAAAATTCATGATGATATTTTATCTTTGATATATACACCATCCCCTGAATGGCTCGTCCAGCGACCTCAATGGACTGATCATGCGGAATCCATGTTTGATTCTGTCGAGTTCTGCTCGTAGAGCGAATCATAAATCTTGCCCCTTTCAGATTTCGAGCCAGTATATTGCTCATATTACTTAATGAGAATTATTCTCAAAGTTAAGGAAAACACTCTGTCTCATCATCATGATTAAAGTTCAATGAATGCACATAAGCATGATTGTTCCACGATGAATCTGCTCATGTGAGATCATTTCCAAACTCTACCGATTGTAAGAAGTGATCTTCTTAAACCACCATTATTTATTGGACAGCACCAATGAATTGGCGGTTGATAATTTTAATTACGAAAACTCAATATCCCGAAGTCCATCAACAATTTTGATGGTCTCCATGCTGACGGTAATCACTTTGGCAAGTAATCGCAATGGATACGCAGGATCCTTCATCGTTTCAATGGCGAAGCGATTCGCATCATTGACGATTTGACTTTTCTTGTCAATTCTCACGCCTTGTCTTTCCATGACCCATACGATAGCAGATTTACCATTGACCATGTAATCATAGGCTTCCACTGGAATATCTTTCACTGTGATATAGTCGTTGTAGACAATTTGGGAAAGATTTTTCACTTTGGCTTTTCTGGGGTGCTTCATCTTTTCTACCCGAAACCATTTCTCATGAGAGATTCCCTCATCTGGATCCCATCCTCCTTTCTCAAAATTGACAGTCCATGGATCTACCTCCTCATAATGTACATGGAGTTCACCAAGATTTCGCCCTGCATTGGAAAGCATCCAGAACTGTTGAGCATCTTTCGGGAATGGAATTCTGGGGAGTTCTTTCTGCAAGTTAGCAGCGTATTTCTTTCGGTAGGAAGGAACATGAAGGACTCCGTAGATGAAGTAGAATAGGTCATCGTGAGTGATCGAAATCCCCCCCCCCCAAATTTTTCTGGAAGGACTGTAATGCAGTCTCTTTGATTGCACTTTCACGGATATATCCGTAGGAATCAGTTTCAATCTCCGAGTCAAATATTTCTTGCTCTCCTGTTTTATCAGGCTTTGAATATAGCCATTGCGGGAAGCATTGAGACTTACTAATAATTTCTAAGTCAGGAACTTTATCAACTATAATACAAGAGAAAGGATTTGTAGAACCCCTTCCCGTCACACAGATCACTAAGTTCTCCGCTTCCTCATGTGGAAAGATATGAGGCATTTGCAAGACCCTTTCATTCATTCGCCGACTAAAAAACATGTATGTTTTCGTGAAGGGTCGGTAGTGAGCAACCGTGAATCGCCCTTCATCTATGGATAACTCTTTATTCTTCACCAAATCATTTTTAACATTAACTGTCCAACTGATCTTTGTCGAATCATTGTTGACAAAATCTGTGATCTCCCGTGCAGTCAGTCTTTGTCCCTTCGTATCATGTTCCAGAAGTCTCTGACGTTCACTTTCGTAAAAGCGAATCATAGATTGTATATTCTGGCGTAGTGCGACCTCTGAAGAGTTATAGCACCATGCATCACGATTAGTCCCTACCCCAAGGGAGTAATTCTTGAAGATAACTTCTGATAATAGATTCTTCTTATCTCCCAACACCACAAACTTTTCAAACCCAGCATCTCTTTGATTGAGCCAATCATGATAAACATCGGGTTGAATCTCCACCCAATGGTCTTCTAATCCACCAATCCCTTTGAAAGCTTTGACCTGATTGAGTTTTTCTTCACGACTTAGGTAATCGCCAATATCGTAATACTTTATATCACAACCTATCTTTTGTGGATTTTTTACAAGCAACATAATGGACGATGCTGTACGAACTCCAAATACATTACCACCTTCTCTATGGGACCTTTCTCCCGCAGTTCGTAAATTCCCTTTTAAGTTGAGAACATAAATTCCAGAAAATTCATCCTGTAAACATTTCCTCATGCCATCCATTGCATTTCCTTCCAGCCAACTTGAGTTCGTCACAAAACCGACGACCCCGCTTTTTCCAATCCGATCCGAAGCCCAACGAATCGCTAGAATGTAACTGT
>JAPOUL010000052.1 GCA_026708685.1 Bacteroidota bacterium | reverse complement strand
CGGCGCCGCCTGGTTCGCCGAGCAATTCCTAGCCGGCGACGAAGCCATCCGTGACGCCTTCCTCCGCATCCTCAGCGCCGGCGGCTCCGACCACCCCCACAACATCCTCCTAAACGAAGCCGGCCTAGACATGACCCAACCCGAGGCTTATGAGCCAGTATTAAGGAGAATGGAAGACTTGATGGACCGGATCGAGGGGTTGTTGTAGCTTTGATTTGTAATCGCAAAATGGAGGACGGATGAATGAACCTTTCGGACTACAAATGTGTGTGGAAGAAGGTGCATGAGGAATGGGAATGTAAGAAAAAATATTGTATCAACGAACTAGGGTTGCAAGCTTTGTTGTATAAGGAATTAAGCGCCAAATTTCCTAAAAAATATGTAGTAGTTGAACCTCGTTGGTATCAAAATGATAAACCGAAATACCGCCCGGACCTTGTAATGATTAGTGACGATAAAATTAGCGATGTGTTCGAAATTAAATTTGCTCCTTGGTGGAAAGGAGTTAGATATAAAGATGATGTAGGAAAACTTTTAGAATATCAAGGAGAGAACTGGAAATATTATAGCCGATTGAAAGACACTTATAGTGGAGAAGATGATCCGTTGGAAATCAGCAAAGATTGTAAGTTTCATTTGGTTAGAGTAGCTAAGGAAGGCTCAGCTGCGACCGAGCCAATGAACATATCAGATAAGATCATTCTTTGGTATGGAAGAGTTTCCAAAAACTCTGAAGACGATTGCTGGGGCATAAGTATGGGGGAGAGCACTTTCCGCGTAGAGCCCCGATAGTCTCGTTTGTATTGACAATGCGATTTACTGAATCAAGCGGTAAAATTTCTCCGAGATCCTTTTCTATGCGCTGAATTCGGAAGATGCTTGACTTTATTGCCTAGTTAGTTAATACTCCAAGCTTCTTGACAGGCTAGTGTTTGGGAGATTGTCGACATGGATCGGGAATTGTTGGAGCACTTTGTTCCAGAGGAATTGCGCGGCATTGAGAATCCGCAGACCGAACTGCCCAAGATCGCTAAGGACCCGAATCTTATCGAGCGCATCGAACAGTCGCTGAATCAAATACCTACGAAACACAATCTGCTGCTTCAGGATTCGCGGTTGTTAGAACTAAGCCCGGCGAGTATTCATTTGATCGTCACGTCGCCGCCGTATTGGACGCTAAAACGCTACAACGAACACGACGGGCAAATGGGGGATATCGCATGTTATGAGCGGTTCCTCGACGAGCTCGACAAGGTCTGGATTCGTTGCCATGAAGCCCTGGTCCCCGGTGGCAGGCTGATCTGCGTGGTTGGCGATGTATGTCTATCTCGAAGAAAGAACAATGGCGAACACTCGGTTGTGCCCTTGCACGCGTCGATACAGGAGCGTTGCCGCGGGATGGGTTATGTGAACTTGGCCCCGATCATCTGGTATAAGATCGCGAATGCCAACTACGAAGTTGCGGGCGGTGGCTCAGCCTTCCTTGGGAAGCCCTACGAGCCCAACTCGGTGATCAAGAATGACATTGAGTATATACTGATGCAGCGCAAGGGTGGAGGATATAGAAAACCAAGCTTCGAAAAGCGAGTCCTAAGCGTCATTTCCCACCAGAATCATAAACTCTGGTTTCAGCAAATCTGGCAAGGCGTAACAGGCGCATCCACCCGAAAGCATCCGGCTCCTTTCCCCTTGCAGGTAGCGGAAAGACTGATTCGCATGTTCAGTTTCGTGGGCGACACCGTGCTCGATCCATTTCTAGGCACGGGTACTACCAGCGTGGCGGCTGCGCGATGGGGTCGTAACAGCATAGGAGTGGAAGTTGATCCCGAGTACCACAAAATGGCGGTTGACCGCGTAAACAAGGAAACCAGCGAATTGTTCAGCGACGTTTCGGTGATCGCTGCGTGAACATCGAGTCTCGCCTGCGTGATGCTGTGCGGCAATTCTGGGAAACCCGAGCCGACCAGAAACAAAAGGAAGGCTCGGAATCTGGTTTGCGCAACCAAGGTAACCGTGGCGCAGTTACTGGCGGCAAGCAATTAGATGGATTTGTGCAGTTGTTTGCAGAACTTCTGGTTGAATCTGGCATGCCGAAAGCTCATGTTTATACACAGAAAACAACGCTCCCTGGATTTTTTAGACCAACCAAACAGTGGGATTTGGTGGTGGTACACGAGGAAAGCCTCGTGGCGACGATTGAATTCAAATCGCAAGTAGGATCTATAGGAAATAACTATAATAATCGAATTGAGGAAGCTCTCGGGAATGCCTTGGACCTTCGCACGGCTTACCGCGACGGTTATTTCAAGTCATCTGCCAGTCCCTGGCTGGGATACCTGATGATGCTCGAAGAACCTGTTGAATCGAAGCGCTCCGTAGCGCTCAAGGAACCTCACTTCAAGATTGATAAGGAGTTTCGTGGAAGTTCGTATGTGAAAAGATACGAAGAGTCTTGCACAAGATTAGTCCGAGAGCGTCTGTACAATGCCGCATGCCTCGTGACATCAAATCGATCTCAAGGTTCAACAGGTTGGTACCGCGAACCGTCAATAGAAATCAATTTTCAGCGGTTTGTGGGGTCACTGCTCGGGCACGTGTATGGCTACCTGCAAGTGAATCGCTGATAGGGTGGACTCAAACCGGTGAGCATTGAAATGCACTTTCAAAGGCAAGTGGGCTGGCGATGGTCAATCAGAAGTCGAAATCAAAGCGCTCAGTGGCAGCGCGTAAAATGTCTTGTCC
>JAPOUL010000090.1 GCA_026708685.1 Bacteroidota bacterium | reverse complement strand
CATCTTCCAATATTACAGATGAACCCAACAGATTGCATTCATCACTGCAAGATATGTCTATACAAGCTGGACTAAGTTTTTCAACAACTAGTTCAGATGAGACAGATTATCAAACTGGGAGCATTCTCAAAGCGTCCGTTCTTTTGCCAATTACTACTAGGTTGAGTACGCGGGTGGGGCTCGGCTGGGTGCAAAAGGGTGAGTCACTGGAGGCCTTAGGAATTAAGGTCGGATTCACAGCCAACTACCTTTCCATCCCTGCACTATTGTCAATCAATCCGACTTCAAGCCTACGCCTAATGGCTGGCCCAGTACTCTCCTTTTCTATTGGTTGTTCAGCTTCAGCCTCAGTTGAAGATATAGACATCAATCTTGATTGTGACGAATTTGAAGATGCCTCTGATCTTGTAAATCCTGTAGATTTATCCGTAATGGCTGGCATAGGGGTGGATATACCCGTATCTCGTACCATATCTCTGAGTGTTGATGCTGCTTATGATTTCGGACTTACAGAAGCTTATTCTGATGAAACCCAAAATAGAAGCTTCCTACTTGCGGCTGGCGTTCGTTTTCCATTAGGACGGTGACTAGTGGAAAATATCTTTATTGTTCATAGTTGAATGTTCAAAAACCACAGAAATGCAAACTTTCGTTTGATGTCTGATAGAAATTTGATGAAGTTCTATGCGACGTTGCTGAACTTAGCCATTTGCGAATGATCCATCATAATTCAATCACGATGGAGGTGATCGTTAGCTTTGTTGTTTGATGGCTACTGGTTACGGAAATCTGTTTCTCAGCAAGGCAAGTCAGTGACTCTGAGTATCTATTCCGATTCTGCCACGGTTTGGCTTAGTGTAGACCGATTGGAGCGACCCCTATGATGATAGACATTAGCATCAAGAGATGTAGTATTGGTTTACCAAACGAAGGCTACTCATACGGAACCTGTAATCTAATCCCCGAAGAACATGACGGTGCCACTGCTGCAACCAACGTAATTGCTAGGGGGCCTGGTGCTATTCCATTGATCATATGTGCTGGCACAGCGGCAAATTTGGGAGGCCTTCTTATTGAGCCCATTGCATGTGCCTCAGGAGCGATAGCTGATGGGCTTGATTGTAAAAAACATGTTGCTACCAATTGTTCGGGATCACTCTGATCAAACAATCCCAGCAGAATTAATGCTCAAAGATTTTATATTGATCAGATTTTCAAGGTCATGAATACTATTTTATCGGTTCGTACGATCACATTGAGTGTGATGACTGCTATCCTAATTCTTTGTTCTATCGGATGTGGATCCTTACGGATTAGTGATAGCAAGACAATCATTCTGAGTAGTGTGCCCGATTCCGCAGAAGTTTATCTCAACTCTATTCCAGTAGGGGTCACCCCTATTGCACTCAATATCAGCAACAAGGAGAAATCAACCTTTGTTTTTTCAAAAGAGGGTTACACTAATGCTACTTGCGAGTTGATTCCAAAGACAGATGGTAGATCTTTAGGGTTAAATGTTTTAACTGGGGCGGTTATCGGTGGAACTATAACTGGAATCTGTTTATCAGCTTGGCTTCTCACGAATGCGGTTGGTGCAGAAAGCTCAATTAATCCCCTGTGCTATCTACCACCTTTAGCACTGGGAATACTCATTTCTCTTATGGATAGAAAAGGTATGCGACATATACCTGAAGATTCATGTGAGATCACTCTTGAGAAAATCATTACAGGAGAATCTGAACCATAATTATTTTGTATCTTAATGTATTATTACAATTATCATTCTTTCAAAATCATGGGTAGTATTCTACCAATTCGTGCCATCACAACGTTTGTGATGGCTAGCATCTTCGTTCTATATTGCACTGGGTGTGGATCAACTCGAATCAGTAATAGCAAGTCCATAGCTCTGAGAAGTGTTCCCGATTCTGCGTTAGTTACTTATAATTCCATTCCTGTAGGTGTCACCCCTATGGCACTGACCGTCAATACTAGTCATCAATCAAACATTGTTTTTTCAAAGGAGGGCTATAACAATGCAACCTGTGAGCTCATTCCAGAGAGGGATGAGTCCGCCACTGGAGGCAAGGTTCTTGCCGGAGTGGGCATAGGAGTTTTAGGATTCGGACTCTGTGCGTTGTTAGTCACAGGATTGAACGAAATATCTGATGAAGATACATCAATCAGTCCCGCGTGCTTAGCACCTTTAGGATTGGGGATACTCTTTCCTCTCATCGGCACTCCTGACTCACATCAAATTACTAAAAATTCGTGCGATGTTACTCTCCAGAAAAAACCTGTAGAGGGGCAGTCAGATCTTTGATTTCACCTGATTGGTCATATGGATCACTCATAGATGATTTGGATTTGATGAACGCGTCAATCAATAGAGATTCCCCATCTTTTTCAGGTTCTATTAAGAATCAATGTGAGATGCGGATACTACAGACATGCCATCCAAGTCCACGCTGAATTGATCTTGATTCGTTGCAAGGTAGACTAGCCACGGATCACGCCTATCAAAACTCACTCTCATGAATGCTCTCTCAATGATCACATGTGTTGAGGATCTTGAATCCTTGCAGGAGGGCTCGGTCAAGCCACTACCATGTGACCTGTACCAACTCACCAATCCATCCATTCACCTTGCATTACATCATAGGGATGGCTCATTGATTGCCCGATGTTCACTATGGGACCGTCATAATGCAGATGGAGTTTCAGTTGCGGAGGGACTTGTTGGCCACTATGAGGCAGCCGATGTAGATGCAGGTGCCGAAATACTACAGCATGCTGCAAATCTGCATCATCAAAAAGGGCATCGGCGAGTGATCGGCCCAATGGATAAGTCCACATGGCATCGGTATCGGCTTGTCACAGATCGGGGGACCGAGCCGACATTCTTTTTAGAACCAGATAACCCCGACGAGTGGCCGCGCCATTTTTCCGAGGCTGGATTTACCCCGGTGTCCACCTATACCTCTGCCCTGAATGAGGATCTCAGTCAGGTTGACCCCCGTTCCGATGCACGCCGGGCGGAGTTTGAAAATGAGGGTATCACGATAAGGAACATCGATATGAGTCGATTTGAGGAAGAACTCGCCGCTATTCACAAAATGTCCTTATTGGCATTCAGCCGAAATTTCTTATATAGCCCCATTGGATTGGAAGAATTTCTAACCTTATATGTACCCATCCGCATCCATGTGATCCCCGAGTTGGTTATTTTAATAGAGCACAATCAACATCTGATTGGTTTCATTTTCATGGTTCCAGATCTCTTTGAAGCAAAACGGGGTGTCCCGCCCAAAACGGCGATCATCAAATCCATGGCCGTTCATCCAGACTACGGAGGCAGGGGGCTCGGTGGAATTCTGATGGACTATATTCAAAGATCTGCACAAAAACTTGGACTCCAGCGTGTGATCTTCGCACTGATGGAAGAGACCAATCGGTCAAGAACGATTTCCAATCACTACGGAACCACCATCCGACGCTATACCCTCTACGAAAAGCCGTTGTAGTGCATGAATATCTGCCACATCCTGATGGAGCAGGCCATAGAGCGGCCAGAGCAGGATGCCATCATTGAGGGTAGCGGTCATCACACTAGTACAGTGACATTTGCTCAACTTACCGATCGATCGGCCAAAGCAGCTGCACTATTGCGCATGATAGGACTCACTCATGGAGATCGTATTCTTCTCTTCCAGCCCGTTTCTATTGAGCTCTATGTGGCACTCCTTGCTATTTTTCGATTGGGTCTCGTCGCCACTGTATTGGACCCTTCTGCAGGACGCAAACACATTGAGCAGTGCTGCCGTATTGCTGAGCCAAAAGCATTCCTTGGCCCGGCGCGGGCACATGTACTGCGCTTTCTCTGTGAAGGTTTACGGCACATTGAACATCACTTGGTAACTACGTCGTGGATTCCCTTCGCAATTGGTTGGTCCAAACTAGAGCGTCTCAGCCCCTTGGACTCCATTGAGGAATGCTCGTCCTCCCATGATGCTTTACTTACCTTTACCAGTGGGAGTACTGGACTTCCCAAAGCAGCTATTCGGAGTCATGGATTTCTCCGTGCACAACATGAGGTTTTGGCCTCATCCATTGACCTTGAGCCCCGTGAGATTGACCTACCCGCCTTACCAATCTTTGTGCTGGCTAATTTAGCATCTGGTGTCACTTCAGTCATCCCTAAGTGCGATTTGCGGACACCCGGCATGATTGAACCCGAACCCGTATTAGAGCAAATTCAGGAGCATCACATTACTCGAACGGTAGCATCTCCAGCTTTCTATAATCAACTCCTTGAGGTAAACCGTTCGAAACCAAAAAGTCAAGAAAAGAACAAAGAAGGACTCGCTTCACTGAGAAAGCTCTATACCGGTGGTGCACCAGTCTTTCCCCCTCTCTTGCATGAACTTCGTACGGCCATGCCCAGAGGGCAAGTGATCGTAGTCTATGGATCTACGGAGGCAGAACCCATTTCACATCTCAATTGGGATGAAGCCAGTACACATGACCGATTGTCCATGTACGATGGTAAGGGGCTCCTCGTAGGAAAGCCCGTAAGCCAAATCAGAGTTCGTATTATGGAGAATCAATGGGGGAAACCACTATCCGCCATGAACACCCAAGAATTTGCACAGATGGAACACCCAGAAATGCAACCCGGCGAAATCGTGGTCAGTGGGCCACATGTTCTTAGTGGTTATCTCAACGGGGTCGGTGATGAAGAGACGAAGTTCCGAGTAGATGATCATATCTGGCATCGAACCGGTGATGCAGGTTATCTTGATCCACATGGTCGATTGTGGCTCTTAGGTCGAGCAAGTGCAATCATTCAAGATGATCGTGGTACAGTCTATCCATTCGCCGTAGAATGTGCAGCGAGCCAATTGGGCTTTATCCGAAGGAGTGCTCTTGCTAGCCTCAATCTCCAGCGCTTACTCGCGGTTGAATTACAATCATTTGCTCCTGCAGATGCAGATCAACAAATTCGTACAATCCTTGCATGGGCACATATAGACAAGATTGTAAGAGTCCCTCGTATTCCGGTGGATCGTCGTCATAATGCAAAGGTAAACTATCCTTCACTCACAAAACAACTACAACGTTATGTCAGCTGATCTTCGTGGTGTCAAAGGCTTCTTTCAGCGCCTTTTCACCGAACGCACGATGCAAGAAGTAGAGCAGAGTCTCCATCCTTCCTTGGAGGATATGCCTCCAAGTATCCCTCGTGGAGATGCACCCGGAACGATTTCTCCCCAAGAAGTCGATCGTCGTTGGGCCACCCTTGGCACGACCGAGTCCGTCCAACATCAAATCCTTGATGATAGGACTCGTGAGCAGATGAACGCCTATTCCAAGAATATTGAGAATTTCATTGGCACGGTGAAAGTCCCTATCGGGATTGCAGGACCACTACGAGTCCACGGACTGTTTGCCAACGGAGATTATTATGTTCCACTGGCTACTTCCGAAGCTGCTCTGGTAGCATCCTATTCGCGGGGAGCTCAATCCATCACGAAGGCAGGTGGAGCAACCGTAGCGATGATGTGGGAAGGCGTGAGCCGTGCACCGGTCTTTGTGTTTGACAATCTAATGGAAGTCGGGAAATTTATGGCATGGGCAAGCGAACAGGTCGACGCATTCAAAGAGATTGCCGGATCCACTACTAGACACGGCAAACTGCTTCGGACATGCTTTAATGTGGAAGGAAACCATGTATACCTTATTTTTGATTATGTCACTGGTGATGCCTCTGGACAAAATATGGTTACGATCGCTACCGATGCTGTTTGTCGCTATATCCTTGAACAGACACCAGTCCAACCAGCATACTGGTTTGTGGAAGCCAATCTCTCAGGAGATAAGAAGGCATCGCATCTGTCGTTTCAGAATGTCCGCGGAAAAAAGGTGACCGCCGAGGTAATGCTTCCCCCTGAAATCCTAAAAAGCCATCTGAAAACAACTGCCAGTAAGATGGTGGACTATTATCATGCCGGGGTCATCGGTGGAGTCATGAGCGGCAACATTGGGCTGCAAGGACATTATGCCAACGGAATGGCAGCACTCTTCATCGCCTGCGGTCAGGATGCGGCATGTGTTGCTGAATCTTCGGTGGGTATCACCCGGATGGAACGTACAGATGATGATGGTCTGTACGCATCGGTCACCCTTCCCAATCTCATTGTCGGGACGGTTGGAGGAGGCACCGGACTTCCTAGCCAGAGAGCGTGTCTTGACATTCTCAACCTCGGTGGATCTGGCAATGCCTCTGCTTTTTCAGAAGTATGTGCTGCATTGGTATTGGCAGGCGAGCTGTCCATCCAAGCAGCACTTTCATCGCATGGCTTTACCAATGCACATGAATCCTTGGCGCGCGGTCCCCAAAAATAATCATCATGAATCCTCAGGATGAACATGGCCTTCGTCGGTGGTGGACCTATCAGAAAGAGCGGTTCCCGCTTGTTCAACATGGCCCTGTCATCTTTGCCTTTAGTTTCAGTGCGGTTGCTTTCTCTTGGATGCTACATTCATCTGAGGGATGGCCAAACCCTTTATCTATACTGGTCGCGTTTGTCACTTGTCTGCTCTTCTTTTTACAGTTACGCATTTCAGACGAGTTCAAAGACAAGGAAGAGGATGCACGATATCGCCCTTACCGTCCTGTCCCCAGAGGTTTGGTGACTCTGCGTGAACTGGTGGTGCTCTTTCTATTGTGTGGGGTGGTTCAAGTAGGCTTAGCTCTATGGTTAGAACCAAGACTACTCATTCTCTTGGTGATGACTTGGACTTATCAGGCCTTTATGGGGAAAGAATTCTTTATAGGTCAGTGGTTACGAGGGAAACATCTGACCTACCTGATCACCCATATGGCCATCATGCCTCTCGTAGATCTGTATGCGACGGGTACCGAGTGGCTTGTCTCTATTGGACACGCTCCAGATGGGCTCTTCTGGTTTCTCTTAGCCAGTCTTTTTAATGGGATGGGGATTGATATTGGTCGTAAGATTCGTAGCCCTGAAGATGAGGAAGAAGGTGTCTCTACGTATTCGGTGGTTTGGGGGCGGGCAAGGGCGTTATGGACATGGTGGATAGTCATGGCCCTAGCATTGATCTGTACCTGCATTGCTGCCCACCGGATTGAATTTTTCCTGCCGATCTTGATGATCCTGAGTATCACCCTTGGCGGTGCAGTCACAGTCGGATTATACTTTTTACGTTACCAAACCAGAGGATCGGGTAAATGGATTGAGATATACTCTGGGGCGTGGACCTTGATCCTTTACATGAGCCTTGGACTCCTTCCATTGATTTGGCGAGAATGGATATGAACTTTGTTCTCTCCTATCAGGATCAGACGGATCTCGGAAAAATGGGTGGCAAGGCAGGTGCCCTGTCTGCCTTGGCAGATACTGGATTATTGATTCCACGATGGTTTGTCATCGTACCTGAAGCCTTTGAAGCCAGCCTGTCATCTCAGCAACGCCAAACGCTCCTTCATGTCACGGAACAACATGAAATTCAGACTCTCTTTGATGAAATCACGCTGAGCCCAGATCTCTTAAAGGAAGTAGAGGTGCAATTTTCACAATTGGATGATGAGATTTCCTATGTGGCTGTCCGCTCGTCAGGAGTACATGAAGATGGCGTAGACCATTCTTTTGCGGGCCAGTTTGATAGCTATTTATTTGTGACGCGTGAGAACTTGCCAGCCCGGATTATAGATGTATGGAGGTCTGGTTTCAATGAACGCTTGATAGCCTACCGCCGTGAAAATCAACTAGAAGGGTTACCTCAGGCACCCGCAGTACTCATCCAAGCCATGATCAACAGTGAGGTGTCTGGCGTTGCATTTAGTGCTGACCCCGTTTCAGGTCAACGCTCTGTGGCGGTTGTCTCTGCATTGCGCGGTTTGGGCACGGCATTGGTTGGCGGGGATGCCGATGCCGATACATGGCGCGTGGACCTTGATGGAATGATCTTAGATCGAACGATTGTTGCAAAAACATTGGAACACCAACCATCTCCAACCTCTGTTGAGGGCGTTGTAGCCCGGGAAATCCTTGAACCTTACGCTTCAAAGCCGGCTCTGACGGATGCACAGATTAAAATGGTTGCTGAACTTGCCCGTCGTACAGAGCATCATTTTGGTCACCCCCAGGACATTGAATGGGCAATGCGAGATGGGCAATTATATTTGCTTCAATCTCGGCCGATCACTTCACTTGGGACGATTGCTGATCCAGATGGAGTTCACGCTATCTGGGATAATTCTAACATTGTAGAGAGTTACAGCGGAGTGACAACACCACTCACGTTCAGTTTTGCATTGTACGCTTATGAGGGAGTTTACCGGGAGTTCTGTCGTCTACTGAGCGTACCCAAAGCAAGTATTGATGCCAATGATATGGTCTTTCGGAGGATGCTTGGGTTGATTCGTGGTCGGATTTACTATAATCTGTTAAATTGGTATCGCCTGATTGCTCTTCTTCCAGGGTACACCTTCAATCAACGGTTCATGGAGCAGATGATGGGCGTTCGTGAAGGGCTTCCCGAGGAAATTACCCAAGCGGCATCCAAATCTACCCGCACGGCGCGGCTGGTTGATTTGTTTCGTCTGATCCGTACGATGGTAGGCATGGTCCTCAATCAAGTGCGACTGCCTCGTATGATTGATCGTTTCTATGATCGCCTCAATGTAGCATTAAGTGCACCGTATCCCCCACTTGAACAGCGAAGGCTTGATCAGTTGATTGATGATTATCGAAAGTTAGAACGAACCCTATTGACGAGGTGGGATGCGCCGCTGATTAATGATTTTTTTGCTATGATTTTCTTTGGGGTTCTGGGCCGACTTACCACCAAGTGGTGCTCAGAAGAAGAGGACGAACAAAATTCGTTGCAGAATAATTTGGTGTGTAATCAGGGAGGAATGATTAGTGCAGAACCAGCCAAGCGCATCATGGAGATGGCTGGATTGGCAGCTCAGCATAAAGATATAGTGGATGACCTATGCCATAGTCCAACAGTGATCGCTATCAAAGCGTTACGAGGCCATCAAGACTTAGAAGCTCTTTACGACGATTACATTGGTACCTTTGGGGATCGGTGTTTAGACGAGCTCAAGTTGGAGTCCACGACACTGTATGATGATCCTGAGCCTCTGATTCGCTCCATCGGACACGCCGCGTCAAGGATTGCACAAGGACAGAGGTTTGAAACTGGGATCGCATCAGATGTCCGCTTAGATGCAGAGCAGAAGGTGCATACATCTTTAGGACGGCATCTTTTGCGGCGACCTATCTTTGCATGGGTCCTCCGTAATGCTCGTAGGCGGGTTCGTGACCGTGAAAACCTGCGGTTTGAGCGCACACGCCTCTTCGGGCGAGTTCGGAGAATCTTTCTTGAAATTGGGCAAAGATTTTTTGCCGAGGGCGTGCTTGACAATCCACGAGAGATCTTCTATCTGGAGGTGAACGAAATTCTATCCTATGGTGAAGGGGCTTCATCATGTCAGGATCTACGCGGAATAGCTCGCGTTCGACGCTCTGCATTTGAGGGGTATACCGAAATGGAAATCCCTGCAGATCGATTTGAAACCTTTGGCTCACCGTATATTGCGAATCGATTCCAACCGCAGACCTCACATCAAGCCGAAGAGGGTGATCTCTCGGAGTCAGGCGGACTCCGTGGTATCGGCTGTTGTCCAGGTGTTGTACGGGGACGAGTTCGTGTCATCCGTGATCCAAGAGGGGCAGAATTGCAACAGGGAGAGATTCTAGTCGCTGAGCGTACAGATCCTGGGTGGATCATGCTCTTTCCTGCAGCGGCAGGTATTCTCGTTGAACGCGGTAGTCTCCTTTCCCATTCGGCGATAGTGGCTCGTGAAATGGGAATTCCAGCCATCGTTTCGATCGCAGGGGTCACGACCCGCCTGACCACAGGTGATGTTGTCGAGATGGATGGTGCCTCGGGAACAGTGCACATACAGATGGATTCAGAATCAAAAACCCACTCTGAGTCTGATGGCATCGTACAGCTAGAACTTGGGGAGCATCCATGACCACCGAAGCCGCGTCTCGTGCCGATTTTTCATTTATCCGCTATGCTCAATGCTGGGAGGATGCCGACATCCTTCTTGAGGCACTCAATGTCCAAGAAGGGGATGTCTGTCTATCGGTTGCATCAGCAGGAGAAAATTCTCTCTCTCTCCTTACATGTAACCCTGCTCGGGTCATTGCTGTAGACATGAATCCAGCCCAGCTGGCTTGTTTAGCACTACGCGTTGCCGCTTACCGTACACTCAATCATGAAGAGCTTCTGCAACTGATCGGTTCTCGCCAATGCAACCATAGGGAGGAGCTCTACCGTCAATGCCGAAAAGTATTAGAACCCATCACGCGGGAGTTCTGGGATGCTCGTCTTGAAGCTATCCGTGGTGGGATCGGGAGGGCTGGCAAGTTTGAAGACTATTTTTCTCTGTTTCGTAAAAAAGTGTTACCGTGGATTCATCCTCGCCGCCGAGTGGACCAGCTCCTTCACGGAGGGACCACCGAACAGCGACATCGATTTTATACCCACCATTGGGCGAACCGACGGTGGAATCTCCTTTTCCGAATATTCTTTTCCCGATTTGTGATGGGTCGATTTGGAAGAGATCCAGAGTTTTTCCGATATGTGGAGGGATCCGTATCCGATCGTATTCTTGCACGGGCAAAACATGCGTTGACCGAGCTTGACCCATCTGCAAATCCCTATCTTCAGTGGATTCTTACTGGACATCATCCAACCGCTCTTCCGCATGCACTCAGACCTGAGAACTTTGAGATCATTCGAGAGAATTTGGACAGGCTTGAATGGCATTGTATGTCGATTGAGCAGCGACTCCAAGCCGAGCCCACCTTACGCGTTGACTGCTATAATCTCAGTGATATCTTTGAGTACATGTCCGATGATTATTTTCATGAATTGCTCTCCACATTGGTAGCCCATTCCCAAGATGGGGCCCGACTCGCCTATTGGAATATGCTCGTGCCTCGTAGTCGTCCTGAGATCTTGGCTCATCAACTCATTCCCAATCAAGATCTTGCTGAGCAACTTCATCTTCAAGATAAGGCGTTCTTCTACAACCGATTTGTTGTAGAGACTGTTGCAGATGGAGACGACCGGGTTCCATCGGGAGATGGACATGTCTGATGATTGGCCTATCCCCCTTCTTAGCGATGGTGCTGTGTCTCGGCATGTTTGCCATGCTGATGGGTGGACTCAAGCTGCTGGAAAAGAAGGCACATGTCCATCAAGAAATTCTCCGCAAGGGCGTTCATGTGGGCTCTGGGATCTTGGCATTACCTCTACCGTGGATCTTTGATGAAGTCTGGCCAGTGATCATCATTGGAACGCTGATTACGTCTACTTTGATTGCTACCCGTACTGTTCCCTCTCTGCGCAGAACTGTTGGAACCGTCATGGGGGGAGTGCAGAGAAACACGATCGGGGAAATTTATTTTGTGATTTCGGTGGTGATCCTCTTTTTGATCAGCCAAGGGCAGTGGCTCCTTTATGTGATTCCACTTTTGACGATGTCCCTAGCCGATACAGCCGCCGCTATGGTCGGCATCCGCTATGGGCAAACCCAATACCAGACATCTGAAGGAGTCAAAAGTGTTGAGGGCTCTCTGGCTTTTTTCCTTGTAACATTTTTCAGTACGCATCTGGTTCTGTTGCTCTTTACGGACACGGGGCGGGCTGAATCACTTCTCATTTCGACGATTCTTGCTCTCTTGGTCATGATGCTTGAGCTTTTATCATGGCGGGGGTTGGACAATATTTTCGTTCCTTTCAGCACGCATGCCTTTTTGCGTCTTTACCTTGAATCGGATGCACAACTAATTCTGTTTCATCTGACGGTTGCTATTGTGTTGGTGATCTTCACCCTGGCTTGGCGTCGTCGGAGCAAATTGGATGACAGTGCACTCATCGGGTGTGCACTCTTTGGTTATGTAGCCTTCACGCTTGGTGGGTGGCAGTGGTTGATCGCTCCATTGGGGTTCTTTGCACTTTATGTGGTGTTATGGCCCCGTTCAAGTGAACGACGATCTCATACCATATATACCCTACTCACCATGATCGGTGCTCCATTGTTCTGTCTGTTTACCTATGCAGTGACAGACATCCATTGGCTATTGATTCCGTTTGCCATATCGTTTGCGTCCCACCTCACGCTCAACGGTATCTCAAGAGTGACGTTGCAATCCGAAATGAACAACCGGTTTGTTCAAATATTGGGCACCATCGGAAGCGGATGGATCTTCGTCTATGCTCCAACCGTAGTGCTCATGTTCAATCAAGATGTCGGTTTAGGAGATCTGACCGCACTCAAACCAGAGGCGATGGAACTCATGGCAGATCTTGGAATTGGGCTATTGGCGATAGGTATCGTAGCGTTGATCTTTTTGCCGTTGACAAAACGGATCTATGGGCCTCCTCTGCGTGCCAACTTGATCAATCCTACTTTTGCATGCCTAGGGTTGTTCGCATCTCTGATTGTCATTATAAAGTGGATCATATAGTTCACCAGAGATGATACGATAAGCAGTAGCAGACACCATGATAGTATCGCGGATAGGGGACTTTCATAGTCTCTATACGTTCAACTTTGTTGGTTTTTCATGCGTCATTCACAGTCAGAACTTCTGTTCATGGTCCCATCGTTGTTGGCTCGGAATCAAGATACCAATCAATCAATCATGGATCTCAATGTCTGATCGTGCTCCGAACAACCGGACATTGACTTGCACTCCCAAAGAAATGTCTGAGCTGTCAAAATCTATTCTTGAGATAGATCGGCATGTACAGATTCAAGACATCTCAAACCAGTTGATCTGTGGGGACTTCTTTGATGTGGCGAAATTCTTTCCAACTGAGTTTATTGACTTGCTCATTCTTGATCCGCCCTACAATCTAACAAAAAAATTTCATGGGACTTGTTTCAAACAACAAGATCAGCGGCAGTATGCTAGCTGGTTCAGGGCAACCATTGAATGCCTCATTCCCATGATGAAATCCAGTGCATCCATTTATGTATGCTCGGACTGGATGACTTCTATGCATATTTCTGCTGTTTTGGAGGAGAACTTCATCATTAGAAATCGGATTACATGGGAGCGGGATAAAGGCAGGGGAGCAAAACGAAACTGGAAAAACAACTCTGAGGATATCTGGTTCTGCACGATGTCAGACGAGTATACATTTAATGTGGATGTTGTCAAGTTAAAGCGTAGAGTCTTGGCACCCTATCAAGCCAATGGAGAAGCAAAAGACTGGAGCAAAGAGCAGGGGGGTAACTATCGATTCACCTATCCGTCCAACCTATGGACGGACTTGACTGTGCCATTTTGGTCTATGCCCGAAAATACCGATCATCCAACACAAAAGCCCGAAAAACTAGTTGCAAAACTCATTCTGGCGAGTTCCAATCAGGATGACTTTGTGTTTGATCCCTTTGTTGGTAGTGGAACATCCGCAGTCGTTGCCCAGAAATTAGGGAGGAAGTGGTGTGGGATTGATCTCCATATGGACTATCTGTGTTGGGCGACAAAACGGCTTCTCGCTACGGATCAGGACTCCACTATCCAAGGATATCATGACGGCGTTTTTTGGGAACGGAATTCAAAACCCATTCAGGGTAGACATCTCCAATCGACCTCTCTTTTCAGCGAAACAAATGGTAATTAACACGAAATTACCGAAAAGGAATCACAACCAGCAAGGTTTAGCTATCGCTGGATGCGGCAATCGTTTCAAGATCTTCAATCCTGCGGCGGAGTTCAATAATCTCGTTTTCCGCCTCTACCAGTCGGCGGTTCATCTCTTGGGTAGTATCTTCACCGCGCCGACTCACTTTCCCATCCAAATAGACCCAAAGTAAAGCCAGTCCCATGACTGCAACAACGACAATCGCCCCCAGAATGAGTAAAAGAATCATCGCTTATTCTGGAATGTTTTTCGAGATCAGTTCGGATGCTTCAATCTGGATGGAATCCTTGTTTGAAGGACCCTCTAGCAACCGAGAGACGACAATGGACTCCAGGTTTTCAATGCGCTTTTGTGCTGTTTCTAGGGCATCTTCAGCTTCGGTCAGGCGGGCTTCATAGTCATGAGAGACGGAATTTTTCACCCGCATTTTTTGAAGATTGACCCATTTTACATAGGCTCCGTAGCAGAAAGGAGCAACGATTGCAACGAGAGGAACAATAACCCATATCATGATGGTGTAAATTTTGTAGAGAATGGTTTTGTAAGCATACTCATTAATGATCTTGATGTTGCATGATCGGACAAATTTTTCCACATCTGAGACGATTTTTTCGGCGTAGAAACCATCCACGATGGATTGAACTGGAAACTGTGTTAGAGATACCCATCTTTGATTATTCCCTGTTTGAAAAAGCACTTCGTCATCCATCGGTTGAACGTGTCAAAAGAAAAAGTGCCCTTGAGTCCTATGAACGACTGGAATTTTTGGGGGATGCTATTCTCGGATCGGTAGTCGCGGAGTATCTTTATCACAAATACCCTGGTGAAATGGAAGGTTTTCTATCGTCATTGCGCTCTCGGATTGTGAGTGGACATGCATGTGCAGCAGTTGCCCGAACGCTTGGGTTAGGCAAATTCGTTGAACTGGATCCAGCTATGGCCTCCAGTGGGGGACATGAACGGACTTCAGTGCTCGCAGATGTTCTGGAATCGATCATTGGGGCAATCCATCTTGATAGTGGTACAACGAATTCCCGTAGGTTCATTCATCAACAGATCCTTGAACAAATTGATTTTCCTGCACTATTATCCCATGATGATAACTTTAAGAGCCGACTTCAGGAATTTGTTCAGGCAGAGGGATGGGAACCGCCTCAGTATCTTCTCGTCCAAACAGACGGTCCCCCCCATCAGTCCGTCTTTACGGTGGATGTCTATATCTGTGGAAGGCGTGAAGGAACAGGTCAAGCGACCAGTAAGAAAAAAGCGGAGCAGTCCGCTGCGTATCACGCTTTAACCGCATTAACTTCAAACAGCAGATAATCATCTGAATTCTTGAACCGATTCCCCACTCATTGTTGAAACATATGGCCACCAATCTACCGCATGCTGATCGATTTGCAGCACGTCATATCGGTCCTTCAAAAACAGATGTTCAGAATATGATTGAAAGTTTGGAACTTCAGTCACTGAGCGAGCTGATCGAAAAAACCATTCCGGAATCTATCCTGAATGATCAACCATTGGATGTCCCTGATGCAGCTCCAGAACATGTAGTCATTTATGATCTTCGGACCATTGGACGGCGTAACAAGATTTTTCGATCCTATATCGGAATGGGCTATCATGACACAATCACGCCTCGCGCCATTTTGCGTGCCATTCTTGAAAATCCATCCTGGTATACCCAGTACACACCCTATCAGGCAGAGATTTCACAGGGCCGTCTGGAAGCGCTTCTTAACTATCAAACTGCAGTCATTGATCTCACGGGAATGGAGATCGCCAACGCATCGCTTCTAGATGAAGGAACGGCGGCAGCTGAGGCGATGATGATGTTCTCTCGCATGGCTCCTAAACGGCGGACCTTCCTTGTTTCCAAGAACTGTCATCCACAAACGATTGCGATCGTCAAGGCCAGATCCCATCCTCTGGACATAGAATTAGTCGTGACAGATCCCGACTCCTTTGATTTTAACGATGAAGTGTTTGGAGCGTTGGTGCAGTATCCTGGATCTGATGGTGTCATTGAGGACTACGAGTCTCTATGTGCAAAAGCTCATCAATGTGGTGCCCATGTTGCTGTTGCGGCGGACCTACTCAGTCTAGCACTCATCAGAGCCCCTGGAGAGTTTGGAGCTGATGCAGTCATTGGCAACTCTCAGCGATTTGGTGTTCCCTTAGGTTATGGTGGTCCACATGCAGCCTTCTTTGCAACCAAAAATGTATTCCGCCGCCAAGTCCCAGGACGTATGATAGGTGTGACGGTAGATATTGAGGGCAAGCCTGCTCTTCGAATGGCTTTACAAATGCGTGAGCAGCATATCAAACGTGCCCGGGCCACCAGTAATATCTGTACGGCTCAGGTGCTCCTCGCGGTCATGGCAGGTGCCTATGCTGTGTATCATGGATCCGATGGGATCAAGAATATTGCTTTGAGTGTCCACATGTGGACGCTTACCCTTGCAAAAGGGTTGTTCAAATACGGGTACCGCTTGCGACATGATGACTTTTTTGATACGATCTGCATTGAAAATCCACCTTTGGATGTACGAGAAAGAGCAGAGTCCAAAGGCATTAACCTTCGGTATCTCTCTGATGGATCCATCTGCATCTCTCTCAATGAAACCACAACGAAATCCGATGTCAATCGTTTGCTTTCTCTCTTTATTCCAGATCAGTCCAGTGCAACAAGCCTTATCAAATCCATTCCGGCAACCTACCAGGGGATTCTACCACGTGACACTCCGTATCTGACCCATCCAATCTTCAATCAGTATCGATCAGAGACGGGCCTGATGCGATACCTTCACCGCCTCTCTTCAAGGGATCTTTCACTGACGACGAGCATGATTCCATTGGGATCATGTACCATGAAACTCAATGCAGCTGCACAGCTTGCTGCGGTGAGCTGGGCAGACTATAATGGACTGCATCCGTTTATTCCCATTGATCAAGCTATGGGGTATCAGGAGATTTTTCGTCATTTGGAAAAATGGCTAGCTGAGTTGACTGGTTTTCGTGCAGTTTCGTTACAGCCGAATTCTGGAGCGAGTGGAGAGTATGCTGGACTCCTGGTCATACGGGCCTATTTTGCAAGTAAGGGTGAATCTCATCGGAATGTCTGCTTTGTCCCTGACTCTGCACACGGTACAAATCCTGCAAGTGCTGTCATGGCTGGTATGAAGGTCGTTGTGATCAAGACGCTTGAAAACGGAGATATTGATCAGGTTGATCTGGAGAAAAAACTTGTGCAGCACCAAGATCATTTGGCGGCACTGATGATCACCTATCCTACGACCTATGGGGTCTTTGAAGAACAGATTCGTGAGTTATGTGACACGATTCATCACTATGATGGTCAAGTATATATGGATGGTGCGAACATGAATGCCCAAGTAGGGCTGTGCAAGCCGGGTGATTTTGGAGCCGATGTGTGTCACTTAAACCTGCACAAAACGTTTGCAATTCCACATGGTGGTGGTGGACCTGGAGTCGGCCCCATTTGTGTTGCTGACCACCTTGCCCCCTTTCTGCCTGGACATCCAGTGATTCCTACGGGTGGAGAGCGGGGGATTGGCCCCGTGGCGGCTGCCCCTTACGGCAGTGCAAGCATCTTGCTGATCAGTTGGGCCTATATTGCACTTCTTGGCTCCAATGGACTCCGACGCTGCTCAGAAATTGCAATCCTGAATGCGAACTATCTTGCCCATCGTCTGTCCAAGCATTTTGACATTTTGTTTCGGGGACGAAATGGATATGTTGCCCATGAATTCATTATTGATTTGCGTCCTCTCAAAAAATCTGCGGACATTGATGCGGTAGACATTGCAAAGCGCCTGATGGATTATGGCTTTCATGCCCCCACGATGTCTTGGCCCGTTGCTGGCACGATGATGATTGAACCAACTGAAAGTGAATCCAAAGCGGAGCTGGACCGCTTCTGTGATGCCATGATTTCCATTCGAAATGAAATTCGTGAGATTGAGGATGGCGTTCAGGACAGAACCTGCAACCTTTTAAAGAATGCACCGCATACTGTAGAACTGGTGTGTAATGATTCCTTTGATTTGCCCTATTCACGAACGCGGGCTGCTTTTCCAGCACCATGGACCCGTGATCATAAATTCTGGCCCACGGTTCGTCGAATTGATGAGGCGTATGGGGATCGGAATCTTTTGTGTACATGCCCCCCAATAGAAGACTATCAATCCTGAAATCATGCCGAATGATCTCCTTGAACGTGTTGGAAAATCGATTGGCCTCCGCTTGGTCGCCATTGGTCTGATCACCCTTATTTTGATGATCCCTCTCGCCATCATTGCCGATTTGGTCAATGAACGCAGTGAATCCAGAGAAGAGACTCTCGCCAAAATTGGACAGGATTGGAGTGGAAAACAAACCTTATTGGGCCCTGTCCTTGTCGTTCCTTTCTCAAGTTCCGAATTTGTGAGGAATGCAACGGGGGAACTACTCAAGACCACGCAACACGCTTTTTTTCTACCCGATTCTCTCTCTATCACAGGAGAGATAGAACCAGAAATACGCTATCGCGGCATCTACCAAACCATTCTCTACACGGCAGATCTGACAATCAGTGGTGTTTTTCCAGAGGCCGATTTTTCTCGTTGGTCCATTGAAGACGATGCGATTCGGTGGCAAGAAGCTTTTCTGGCTTTTGGGATTACGGATATGCGGGGAGTCAAGGAAGAGGTACTCCTCCATTGGTCGGATTCCTCGTTGGCATTTTCATCGGGAATGATGGAGGCATCCGTACTCACAGATGCTGGGATTAATGCTCAAGTTGATGCTCAACAATCGCATGAATTTAGCTTCCATTTGAAACTTGATGGCAATGATGAATTGATGTTTATTCCCGTAGGCAAGATCACCACATTAGATGTTACATCAATGTGGGATTCTCCCAGTTTTCGGGGTGCCTTTCTGCCAGATCAGAGGACGATCACAGAAGAGGGTTTTTCGGCCAGTTGGCAGATTTTAGATTTGAATCGGGCGTTTAGCCAGTCTTGGCATGGACGAGCTGAAGAATTACTGCAGGAATCAGCATTTGGACTTTCTTTGTACCCTCCGATTGATCAGTACCATAAAACCCAACGATCCACGAGGTACGGGTTTTTGTTGATCGGATTGACCTTACTCGCCTTCTTTTTGATTGAACTGAGAATAGGCTTACGAGCCCACCCATTCCAGTATGTTCTTGTAGGGTTAGATTTGTGTTTATTCTTTTTGTTGCTCTTATCGTTGGGAGAGCATATGGCGTTTAATTATGCTTATATTCTGTCTTCTATTTTGACCATTGGGCTGGCCGCATTCTACGCTGGCTCCATGTACCGATCCTTGAAAATTGGATTGTTGACCTCTGGTGTACTTTCTATTCTGTACACCTTAATCTTCATGATGTTACAATTGCAGGATGACGCACTACTGGTAGGCAGTATTGGTCTCTTTCTTCTCTTAACACTCACGATGTACTTGACTCGTAATTTTGTTGATTTTTCAACCTAAGTCGGACCGTTTTGGATGATGAAAGGCCTCGGATTTTTCATTGTATAACACTCCTGTTGAGAAGGCAATGAATGATATCAGTCCGATACCTCCAAAACCTCTACAAGTAGTCGCCACGGTTTCTTGACTTGACTCAACAAGTTACGAAAGAATAGATCTATACAACAGTAAACTAACGGGTTTTGTACCAGAAACTATGGGGTATTTCGCTGTGAGATCGCATCCTCAGTTGCATGTGGCAGTGGGTCTGTGCCAGTACCCATCCATTCGGGAAGTCTATTTGGAGGTTAAATCTTTTAAGCCATTCATCTCTTCTTTGAGCCAATGTTCAGGGATGACTTTATCATAAACATCGGGGAACGAACCCTCGGCATATACTTGCGGTGCATGGCCCGATAGAGGCGGTGATCAACATCTTCTCAAATTCGTCTCGGGTCATGCAGATATCAGCGTAGAGCATCTGGTATCCATTGCGATTACGCACGAACTTCTCAAGGCATCGCGGCGACCTGCACTTGGTTAAAATCGTCAGTTGAAGAACGAGGGGTTGGCCATGGATGCCCATCAATCTACATCTCATTTGTAGCATCGTTGATTGGGTTGAGAAGAAAACCTGAATTGTCCCCGTGATCATACAGGAGTACTGGGCAGACCCATAGGGGATAGATATCAAATAACTATCACTCAGATCTATGGAATCTGTAAGGTCGGAGAGTGGCACCAAAATATCTTGTGCGATGCGATTCCCAGAGGCTTGACAGGCCTCATAGAGTTATTCAATTTTAGGGAATTATACAAACGATGAGATTAGCTTGTTATCATTGAGAGGGTATTTATTCGTCTTTGAAGAGTGTAGAATGGATTTTTCGCCAAGGAATCAGTGTTGTTTGTTGAAGGGTTTGGACATAATCTCCCCCATAAATGAGCTTAGATGAGCACTGATAGGAGGAATGAGCAAAATGTCGTCGTACCCGATGGAGGCCTTGTAATAAATCAGAAGATGCAGTTTTTCCACTTTTTGCTTCCAGTAGCGTAAGTTGCTTCGGCGAACCCTCAATAATTAGATCCACTTCTGCACCATTTTGATCCCGATAAAAGGAGAGTGATCTGGACGTTTTTCCACGGTTGGCGTAATATTTGACGATTTCTGAAACAAACCAGGTCTCAAAAATTGCACCGCGAAGCGGATGAGTTCGGAGTTGATCGGGTGATTGGATCCCCAGTAACCAACAAACCAATCCAGAATCATAAAAATGTAGCTTTGGCATACGCACAAGTCGTTTTCGGATATTACTATGAAAACCCATCAAACGAAAGGAGATAAAACTGGCCTCAAGAATACTAATCCATGATTTAGCAGTTGGTTGAGTAATCCCGCAGTCACCCGAGAGAGATGAATAGTTGAGCAGTTGCGATGTTCTCCCAGCACATAGTTGCACAAATCGTTGAAACGCAATGAGGTCTCCTACATTCGTGATGGATCGGATATCCCTTTCAATGTAGGTGCGGACATAATTGCCGAGCCATTGACTTGGTTGTATCTCCCTGTCATAGATACGTGGATATCCTCCAGAGAAAAGTGCTTCTTCCAGGGTCTGAGGGTGTTTTGAAAACCGTTCGATTTCCCTCCAGGCCAATGGAAAGAGATCTAAAACCGCAGTTCTTCCAGCAAGGGACTGACGAATGGAGGCCGCTAACTGGAAATTCTGAGAACCAGTAAGAATCCATCGTCCATGCTCGGGTTCATCGTCAACCATTCCCTGCAAATAGGAGAGTAAGTCTGGCACGCGTTGTACTTCGTCAATAACCGCTCCATTGGAAAATTGGGACAAAAATCCCCGTGGATCACTCAATGCAAAATTGCGATGATCCAGATTTTCGAGACTTACATACGGATGTTCTCCAAAAACATTCCTGCACAAAGTAGTTTTTCCGCTCTGACGAGGTCCAGTGATCGTCACAACTGGAAACATCTGGGCTGCTTCTTTCAATGTTACCGAAATATCCCTTTCGATCAACATGGATATTATTAGGATATATAAAAATAAAATTTTGAATTATCCTATTATATCTGCATAAACTCGTTTGGTTCAAATCAACAGCCATGATCGGCAAAAAAGGAGTCACCCAGTGGATATTTTGTACAATTCCCATATGCTATGACAACAATCGCTGATATGAGTCAGAGGTTTGCATTGCAACAGCCTGCTAACTGAATGTAGATTCCACGCATTTGCACCCCATTTCTAACACCTCTCTAGGGCATTCATCAATTCGTTGATTGTATTGGACAATCTTCTGGCAAATCCCTGTCGATCAACTTCAACTAAAAGTCCAGACCGTAGTGAAGATTATTCGCCGCTATAAAGACATTGGCATCTAGCAAGTATTTCATCCGTGCAATCCCAAGCGCCGGGCCTCCTCATAGAAAGTGGCAGTTTTTTTGATGCCCAGCATCCTGAATGCATCGGTAAACTGGGTTTGCCCCTCCAGCGTGCAGGCTACAAGTGCTTTTAGAAACCGTTTTCCAGTTCTAGCGGATAACGTGTTGTAGAAATTACCACCACTGCTCTCTCGGGCAGAAATCGTACTCACGCGATCAAGCTCAGATTGATAAGTTGCCCAAAGCGTTTTCTGGTCAAGCACCCCCAGATCAAACAAACGGCGGACGATAACAAGCGTGCTGACCTTAAACCAGCGGGCGAGGTATTGCAACTCTTCAGATAGCTCCTTTTCAGGGTTGTAAATCGGACGCAGTTGTTTGAGCGGAACCAGTAATTCCACTGCCACTGCGTTGCACCATTGCTCGGTTTGCTCATCTGGCTGAGTCGCGGTCTGGGTATCAGATATGCCACTTTTTCCCAGCCACAGATGGGCCAATTCATGGGCCAGAGTAAACATCTGTGCGGCTTTGAAATCCTTGCCGTTGATGAAGATCAGTGGTGCAACAGGGTCTGCCAGAGCAAAACCACGAAACTCCTTCACGTTCAAGGGGCGATGAGTATTACCGCCTACCACACCACTAACCATGACCAATATCCCAGCCTGCTCTACCTGAGAAATGAGGTGGCGTAGAGCTTCCGACCAGTTCGGCAACTGCTGTCGCTCAGCAAGATCGAAGCCAATGGATTTGGCAATCTCAGCCGCCACCGCTGGTACATCGTCAGTCAGCGAGGCGGAACCAACAAAAGTGACCGCTTCCACGCCATGCATACGTTGATAGTCTCGGTATCAGGCCTGACGTTGCTGGCAGAGATAGATGGTATCTAGCAGATTGGCACTCGGGCGGGACAATCGTGCCTTGGGTACTGTTCGAAAGTCTGGAATCGGCAATGGTTCTTCGGGTGGTTGCGGCAGAAACAGCAGACCGATAGCGGTATGGGTGATATTGGAAAAGGCTTCCAGTTGCTTCAGGGTAGGTGCAAGATCACCCCCTAACCATTCGTTCAGTTTCGGGAACTTATTCGATAGAGCATCAGCACTTACACCAGCACGTTCCAGTGCCCAGTGGAGCAGATCGGGATTGACCGGAACCCTGATGGTCATGCCGCCTCCCTGATATTGATGTCCAATACAGAAACGTCCAACTCAACAGAGATGAGTTGGCTGAGGTGGAGGTCCCGGGTGTGGAGGAGAGATATGTTCGTTTTCTCAGGGGAATTTACCAGCCGAACCACTGGCTCTATATGTGCACCGAACATTTCTATCAATGATTCAACTGGAACTAAAATTCGTGTAGATCTATTTGGTTCATATTGAACGTAGAGCGTATCGGTATTGAAGGAGTAACCCAGTAGAGTTTTCATACAATTCCCAGTTGCTATGATAACAACTGCTGATACAATGCAGAGGTTTGGTTTGCAACGGCCTGCCAACTGAATTGAGCTTCCACGCACTGGCGACCCTTGCGTCCCATTTCTATACATCTCTCAGGATCATCCATCAATTCATTGATTGTATTGGCCAATCGTTTGGCAAATCCATCAGGCTCAACTTCAACTAAACGTCCAGTTTTTCCATCTTCTATCACCATTGGAATGCCTCCAACATTGGAGGCTACGACAGCTGTTTGACAAGCCATCGCTTCAAGATTGATGATTCCAAATGGCTCATACACGGATGGACATACAAAGACTTGAGCATGCGAATAGAGAACAATCAAATCGCCATGGGGTATCATTTCAGGGATCCAGACGATGTGATGATCACCAGACTGTTTTAATCTGTTCACCTCCTGAATCATTTCTGTTTTAATCTCTGGTGTATCGGGTGCACCAGCGGCGAGGACCACCTGCATGGTGGGATCTAAGTAGGTAATGGCATGCAAGAGATGCATAATTCCTTTCTGTCGAGTGATCCTACCGACAAACAGAATATAAGGGAGCTCGGGATTAATGCCATAGTCTCTGAGAACGGACTCATCATAAGTAGGCTGATACTCATCCAAGTCAATTCCATTCGGGATGATGTGAACCACTTCAGGATCAATTCCATAGAGTGATACGACATCGTCTTTCATCTGAGACGATACCGCAATGACTGCATCTGCGGTCTGGTATGCGGACTTTTCAATCCATGAACTGACATGATAAGCATGTCCTAATTGCTCAATTTTCCATGGACGATGGGGTTCCAAACTATGTGTAGTGAGTACCAATTTTCCACCAGTGAGTTGTTGTGCGAAAATTCCTGCTAAATGGGAATACCAAGTATGACAGTGGATAATGTCAGTTTGATCGCATTTAGCGGCCATGGACAGGTTACGCTGAAGAGTGCTAAATAATTTGTTGAAATGCGAATTGGTTCCTTGAGGTGCTCCTACGTCAGAAATGCCTAAGACACTTAAATTTTCTAGATCTATCCTCTGATCACCAAATGGATAGACCTGCAATTGATGAAGTTTAGCCAGTTCACGAACCAAATATTTGACATGAACTCCAGCCCCCCCGTAGATATTCGGAGGATATTCATTGGTCAAAACTGTAATTCTTAAGTCACTTACATGAACTTGATTTTTCATTAATGACGAGTAGATTGTCGGTAGTTGATAAAGGATGCTCTTACTGCAGAAGCGATAGGATCAATTCCCAAAGGTAAGTTCATGAATAGATCAGTCTATTTTGATCTGGCGAGGAGCACGAACAAATAACATATCATGGAGCTTAGAGTGATTCAGAAAGACCTCCGTGCTTCGCTCTTCAAGACCATTCATGTTGAATCCAACAATGGTCAAAGAAGCATCCCCCGACTTTTCATAGACCAAACCACGAAAAGCATCTTGATCATCGATTGCAATATATTCAATATTTTTTTCTGAAATCGGTAGTCTACCCTCCTTGATCAACTGAGAGAATTCTTGTTGCGTTTTCATGACTTCTGCTTTTGGCAATGCTGCAAACACTTGTACATGTGCGTTATGCCAGTCAGAATGGCCCAACAGTATATAACTTAATAAAATCATCGTATTCGCGTTGGTTTTATCGTTCCAGGTGAGCCAAACATGGATTGAGTCTCGATTACCAAAATGGGTTTCACAATGACGTAGAACCATGAGTGTCATATCGGTATTGGCTGAAAACTTACACTGATCCACAATACTCTTAACAACATCAGTGGAATCCTGTTGGGTAAACTCAAAAAGGATAGAGTTATTGGACATTCCAGATACTCCAGGCACCTGAAGCGTTTGGGCAAGAGCGGATGTGATGGATGGGCTCACAACCGTATCCATGTACACAGCGCTATTCTGCTTTCTGGCCATCTGCAAAAGACGATCCTTTACATTTTTACTTTCAAAAAATGTGGATGAGGACAATTTTCCTTTGATAAAATGAACATACGTTCCAAATCCGTATCGATGGCAGAGCCAATGTAACATGATGATTGGACTTCGCCTGTCAAAGGTGCGATCGTTGACCATGATCACGCTTGGACGCCACTCATCCTCACCGACATCTTCACGCCGCTGCTGTAATCGGATTTGCATATAGCGGGTTGCTTGGGTAATCACGTTCTGGAACAGGGAAGCGAGATCTCCTTCGCCTTTTTTTCCGATACGCAAGCCCTGATATAGTCCCACCAAGACCAAGATTGCAATGGTTGCAAAGAATAAGTTGATCTGGAACATCAGCAAAAAGCACATGATCGCTCCTAAAAGACTTACATACCACCGAGACCGAAAGCTTGGGCGGTAGCTTGGGCGAGCGGCAAAATGCTCCAGAAAGCTAATGGCACACAGTGAACCATAGGTGACCATAAAAAACATTGAAATCAGAGTGGCCACAAGATCAACGCTACCTGCAAAAACAATGATCAGTGCTAGAACTCCAGTAACGATCGTCGCATGCCTGGGGTCATTCGCTTCTCCGATTCCATGAGACAGCCAAGAATTGATTCCCCGGCCTGGGAGAGTCTTATCGGCTCCTAATGCCTGAAGGGTGCGAGGTGCGACCAGAACCGATCCTATTGCACTACTTAAGGTGGCACAACAGAGTCCGATCAGAACTGCGGGCCCCCATAATGCCACTTGAGCCATCACCAATTGATCTTCTTCCATGGTTTCAGGCGAAGCACTGATATGAAGCTTGTATACCAGTCCGATATAGACGATCATGCCCGTAATGGTAGCCCATAACGTTCCCCGTGGTAAGGACCGTCTGGGATTACGCAGATCTCCCGACAGTCCAACTCCTGCCGTCATGCCCGTGAAAGCTGGAAATACAATCGCAAAAACGACGATGAAAGGATCAGGACTATCTATCGTTTCAGTCAAACTAACCAGTTCACGGTCAAATCCTTCCAATGGAGATCCTAAAAAGAAGAGTAGCAGAGAACAAAAGAGAATGCCAGCAACCACATAAAGTACTTTGACTCCAAGATCAGCTCCCCTCATGATGACCAGAACCAATAGCCCAACCATTGCAGGCACAGAAATAAAACGTGGGTTAAACGCCATCCCAAATCGTTCCATCAGCAGTGGCTCCAACCAAGTGAATGCTTCTGCGAAGGCAATCATATAAAAGGCGACAGAGATCGCCTGAGATAAGTAAAGACAGATGCCAATCACTCCACCGATTGTGGTTCCAAAGGACCTAGAGATAATGAAGTATTCTCCTCCGCCTTCAACTTTTCGGTTGGTCGCAATTTCGGCGAGAGCCAGTGCGGTTGGGATAGTGACCAAATGGCCGAGAAGGATAATTCCAATCACACCCAGAAGTCCGGTATGGGCGACGGCATAACCAAAACGGAGAAACATAATCGCACCAAGAATAGTGCTGATTCCCGCTAGAAATACGGGCAATGTCCCAAATCCATACCCTTGTTGAGTGGTAGACATGAGTTTAGAAATTCTTCAGGATATCGGATTCAAAATAGAAGGATTTGGTCTAACCAGTTTGTGCGGCCCAGATTGTGCAATACCCTAACGGATGAATGGGTCCCTTAATGGTACTGCATCCACCACAACCTGTTTGATCTTCAGTAGATACGTAGAGAGCACAGTTTTGACAATTTTTCCCCTCTTCTGGAGATTGATCGGTGTACTGAAATGTCTCTCTCAGGGAAGCTTCCGTTTCCGTCAAGGTTGATGTATCCATACAGGTGAACTCTTGACTCTCCAATACAGGTGCCCCTGGAGTGATTTCTTCCACTGTTTCTATGGTACCTTGATCCTTGCATCCGAGGACGAATGATCCTATCGTGCCCATCGTAAGGAAGTGTTGAAAAAAAGTACGTCTGCTCAGGTTCGTTCCCATCTTTGGATGTTGTATGGGTAATCAATGGTTGTCATCCAAAAGGCTACCCCTCTGGGAAGCATTCGGAAAGACTGAAAAACAGTTTCCTTTGGTTTGATGAAAATACAAACATAATGATTGATTGAACTCCTGATCACCTCATTTGTCACTTTTCGCCACAAGTGGAGTTCCGCAACCGTGAAAGTGTCGTTATACGGTGAAATGACGGAATCAAATTACGAACTATCTTTATAGTTTCTATTACAACCGTTTATACTACCCTTATTGAAGTTTCTATGGTTCTGATAGGGGAAGCTGTTCGTGATAAACATTGCGGACGATTGTTCAACGTTTTGAATTACTCATCATTTACCAACTTGATTATATGAAAATTCTTATAACCTTAGCACTGACTCTTGTTGTGGTGTTAACCTTGGGAGCATGTGGAGGCGGAAATACTTCTGAGACGACAGCAGAAGCCGAACCCTCTGTACCAACCGATGGCCTTGAAATTACTATCAGGCCTGTCGGGAATGAGATGAAGTATGACGCAGATTCTCTTATGGTTTCCGCGGGATCCGAAGTTACCCTTATCTTTGAGAATATCGCCACTTTGCCAACAATGATTCACAACATTGTTGTTCTTACAACCAATGAGGATGAGGATGCGAATCGTGTCGGAATGGCTGCACTTACTGCCCCAGAATTCCTTCCAGAAGATGATGCTATTTTTGTCGCAACTCCTATGGCACAGCCAGGAGAAACGGTTCGAGTAAGTTTTACTGCACCGACTACCCCTGGAACGCATCGTTATATATGCACTTATCCTGGGCATTATGCACTCATGCAAGGAGTCTTGATTGTTTCCTGATCAAAATGTAGTGCACCACGCGAAGGTCTTAGAACATAGATACGCACTTTGATAGACTCCATGAGGTGTATTGGCTCAGTTCATCATCCATGGAGGTTGACTCAACGATCAGATCTCAGGATCTGGATAGTGTTTTTTGAGACCTTCGTGTGGGGATGTTTTCGAGTAGTCATTTGATGTGAGCAGATTAAGTGGCCGATAGATGAAGTTAGTCTTTGGCTATATTGATGATTCAAGATTGTTTCGGGATGTGGTTTATTCTCTATCAACTACAAGCAGGATTTCCCCTTGATTGCATGACATAAGCCCTAAATGTATATTCGTTTTAATACAGTGGTAGTATCTCACCTTCCAACTTCAGAAATAGCATTGATTTCATAGAGAAATACTAGAATGACATTGTAATAACTCTCTTTGAATGGGATTGAAAATCTGCGATTATATCAAGTCTAATGGAAGATCTGAGAAAGTGATGGAATTTTGGGGAGTGCAGACGGGAGGGTCCATGTCCCTGCATTTCTTCCCGAATTGGGCACAGGTACTTGGTATAGATGGTGCATGTTTACGCGGAGTTGATTTACCTCTGGACGGATCATTGGATGCCCATTACAAAGCATTGGAAAATATCAAATTTGATCCTCAAATTTATGGTGCACTTGTAACGTCTCATAAATTATCAGTTGTGCGAGCGGCAGATCAGTTGATTGATTGTTACACAGATACGGCTACATTAACCGGAGAAGTATCAGCACTGTATAAACGAGAAGGACAGTTATGGGGGCACGCCGTGGATCCTGAGAACTGTGGAACGGCTATGGAAAACTTCTTGCCTACAGATTGGTGGGTGCACAATGACACATCTGGTATATTGGCTTTGGGAGGAGGTGGGGCGACGATTGCACTCCTAGTCTACATATTGAAATACGCATCCAATTCGCCTAGTTTTGTCAAAATTGTAGAGAAGAGACAAGACAATCTGAATCATTGTGCTCAATTGGTTGAGCGACTGAATCCACAAAAAACATCCGTGGAATTGATTCATTCTCATGACCCCATGGTTTGTGATCAAATGATTTCCGAACTGCCTTCGCACTCCATGGTCATCAATGCTACAGGGATGGGAAAAGATATACCCGGATCCCCCGTCACGAATGCCGTATCTTTTCCGATGAATGGAGTCGTTTGGGAACTCAATTATCGTGGGGATCGTCCATTTTTACGTCAAGCTATGGACCAATCTCTTGCAAAGAACCTGATTGTTGCTGATGGGTGGTATTATTTCTTGAGAGGATGGTCCAGTGTCATTGGACTCGTATTCGATCGTACAATCACAGAGGCAAGATTTCGGGATTTTTGTAGTGTAACGCATCAAAAATGAACCCAAAAATCTCAGTGAATTACGTATCTTTCATCTAAGAATGAATCTTTCAATTATTGGTGACTTAGATGCAATTAGGGTTTGTTAGTGCCATTGTCGGTGAATTAATGCTGGAGGAAGTTTTTTCTCTAGCATCTGAATACTCCTATGATTGTGTGGAGTTGATGTGTTGGCCAAAAGGAAAGGCAACTAGACGCTATGCAGGTGTAACACATGTTGATGTTCAGGCCTTAGATCAGAGGGAAACTGACCACATCAATCAATTATCTGCAGACTGTGGAGTGAACATCAGTGCTCTTGGGTATTATCCAAATCCTTTATCTCCCGATCCAGATGAAGCAAACATTGCCATTTCTCAAATCAAGCGAATGATTGATGGAGCAGTGCTTCTTGGCTTAGACACCGTGAATACCTTCGTGGGGAGAGACTGGAGGTATTCAGTAGAACAGAATTGGCCAAAAGTACTGGACACTTGGAAGCCGATTGTAACCTATGCAGAACAGTGCAACATTCGTATTGGAATCGAAAACTGTCCAATGTATTTTACAGATGATGAGTGGCCTTCGGGCAAAAATATTGCCCATACTCCAGAAATCTGGCATCGTCTTTTTACAGATCTTGACAGCAAAGCGATTGGACTCAATTACGATCCATCACATATGATTTGGCAGCACATGGATGCGTTGAAACCGATCCGCTCCTTCTCCAATCGAATTTTTCATGTTCATGCAAAAGATGTTCGGCTTGATCAGGATCGTCTGGATGAGGTAGGGATTCTATCCACTCCAAATTCTTTCCATACACCCAAACTTCCAGGCTTGGGAGATGTCAATTGGGGAAAGTTTTTTTCGGTTCTTACCGATGTAGGGTATGAAGGGGCTGTTTGTGTGGAGGTTGAGGATCGTGCATATGAGGGTAGCCTAGAATCACGTAAGCAAGCGTTACGTCAGAGTGCAAACTATTTAAGGCAGTTCATTGCATAACAAGTATAATTAAGATTAGAAGCAAGTTGCACATACAGATGAATTCTTTTCAGTCAAGTCAAAAAAGAAAGCCATTTTTTATTGCCATTGACTCAGATGGATGCGTGTTTGATACCATGGAAGTCAAGCACAAGGAATGTTTTTGCCCAGTCACCATTCGTCATTATGGGTTACAAGCGATCAGCAAATTTGTTAGAGAATCATGGGAGTTTGTGAATCTATACTCGCTACATCGAGGCATGAATCGATTTCCAGCACTTGTCAAAGTGATGGAGCAGTTAGTGCAGCGCCCAGAAGTCCAGCGTCGAAATGTACAGATTCCAGCGTTGGAAGAATTAAAGAACTGGATACAGAGTACGCCAAAATTAGGGAATCCCGCCTTATCTGATGCTGCTAAAGTTCACACTGCTTTGTCTGACACTCTACAATGGAGTGAAGACATCAATCATTCTATTACTGAAATGGTTCATGGCGTTCCTCCATTTCCATATGTACATGATGCCCTTGATGAGGCATGTATGTCGGCTGATATGATTGTAGCATCCAGTACCCCCGAAGATGCCCTCATTCGAGAATGGAAAGAGCATGGACTGTCTCAGTATATTCAGATGATTGCTGGCCAAGAAATGGGTGCTAAGTCCCACCAGTTATCGGCTACCGCTGCAGATCATTATGCTCCGAGTCACATGTTGATGATTGGAGATGCTTTCAGCGATTATCACGCAGCCTGCAGTGTAGGGGCATGTTTTTATCCTATCCTTCCAAGCGAAGAAGAGTCCTCATGGAAGCGATTTATAGAAGAAGCTCTTCCGAAGTTTTTGAAGAACCAATATGTGGGGGCATATCAAGAAGAACTGATTCAGGAGTTACGTCAACGGCTACCAATGCATCCTCCATGGCATACATCACCGATTGAGAAGTGAAGATCTACGATCTACTTGACGGACTCGGCAGATATGAATTTATGTTTTCCTTTCTGAGGATTCACATTAATCAATTCAACTATGATATAACTGTTGATGGAATAAGGTAGTGCCAGTATCAACCACTAATTCTCACGATTTGAATCCGCAAAGATTACGGTTTTCTAATAAATACTTATGGGCTTTTGTGAATTGTTTAGATTTGAGAGTTGAAAATACCTTACCGCGTGGTTGATCTATTAAATCCTTATTTCTAAAATCTTTGTGTAATGCTGTATTATTAGAAAAAAGTAACCGCGCTCCACTCACTCTTGCAAGAGCAATGATATGAATATCATTGGACTGGATATTTTCCACCCGCAATTAGATCTTTTTCAGTTTGATGAATCTGATCAATTCGGACGGTTCTAATGATGCCCCTCTTAATAGCAGTTTTTGCTTACTGTCTAAAGTTGACGGAGGCTTGGGAGAGTTCATAGTTCATCAGTGAGCCTACCCCCCAATCACTAAACGCCCTAGTCCACCGTTGATCCATCTGAATAATTGCTTTCCCGCATCATCCTCTCCATTCTAAAAACCTCATGAACAACATTTGCATCAAGAATTGCACACATTACATCAATCGTTAAAATCCGAGAGATCTACTTGATTCTTCCATGAAGAATCCACCATAGCTATCAGGTGCATTATGAACATTCCCTAACTCGTCAAGATGGATCGGGTGGATCTCAACGCTTGCATCATTTCGTTCAAAGAATAGAATGATTACATCCTCGGGTGTTAAACCCGTTTTCTGATCACGTATATCCATACGAATCCGGTCAAGTATAAACTCACTGTGTGTCTCAACAATTAATTGCCTTCCTTGGCCTGCAATTTCGCAGAAGAGGCTCCCCAAAGCGGCTTGGGCCTTAGGGTGAAGATGTACCTCTGGTTGCTGTAACATCGCAGGATAAGAATTTTCAGATAACAAAAGTTCGGTCAAAATGGGCAAAACTTGACTGAGCCCGTATCCTACATCAATCAAATTCTGTTTAGAACCTTTTTGTTGATTGTAAAACTTTCTGACATGAATCTGAAATGGATCACTTCCCGAATCTCCCAAACGTTTGATATCAATTTCATCAAACATCCCCGCAGCCGTACCGAACCGTTCAAGTTCAAGCTTTAGATCCTTCCATACCTCGGGATCGTAACTAGCCGTATCCGCTAAAAACATTGGAGCAAAATAGCCTTCAGGATCAGGTATCCAACCTGCATGATCATATGTTCGTTGAGGCTTAGACCTAACCGGTGCACATACGAATAAACGTTCATCGGAAGAAGTGATTCCAAAGTAGTTAGCATTCAAGATAGAATTCATATCCTGAACTGAGAATGCGGGGGACTCGTTGATGGGAATGATGTTTTCTGGAGATTCATGACTCCAATCTTTGAGAGCTTCTATAATCTTATAGTACAGACCAAGTATAGGAGGAAGCTTAGAATTTTTTCTAGTCTGGTTGGAATCATCAAAGTGTATTTCCCATACTCCTTGTGGAGTACCAATCTGGATTTTGTGAAAGTCATCGTCATAACTTTCAATCCAAGTATTATCATCATTTAATTGAATCTGGACGGCTCTAGGGATTGTTCGATTTTCTTTGAACACAAAATGCGATCTGAATCCCTGATTGACATCAATGCCCGCTTCAAATGAAGATGTTGAATTACTCTTTTCGCTCGGACGATAGGCGATATCATCAAAACTTCCTAAGTCAAAAGGAGGATTTTTAAAGTTTAGATTATCATAACTAAATAGAGAATCAAATAAGATTCGGATGATGGCCAAGATAGAGGTTTTACCAGTACTATTTTCACCCACGAGCAGTGTGAGTGGTGCAAGAGGAACATTCTGCTTTCTACGGAAGCATCGATAATTTTCAACGGTGAGTTGTTTCATTTTGTTCGGTTAGGTGCTAGTTCAACAAGGGGATATTTAATGATTCGAAAAATCCCAAGTTCAACAATAAATGCTGTAGGCAGGCTGAATTTGAAGAGCAAAGCATGATTCAGTTTGAACAAGAGTTTGCCACGCCGATGAACACGAAAGGAGAGTTTATAGGATAATGGCAGGCTAAATGCCATTCTACATTCCCATTAGAATTTGACAATCTGGAATTATACAAATGAGTGAAAAACTTTATCCATTAAAGATTGCATCTCTACAGAATGATAGATTTACCAGATAATTACAATGAAATAGGCACAATGTTCTTGATGTATGATTTGCAACACCCCCTGAAACAATTACTGGTAACCAGTATTGTCAAAATTTCTTTTTGATATTTCGTCAAATATCTTTTGGGAACATTATATTTCAAAAAAAGTAAGTTATTGAGTAAACTTATTCAATCAATAATTATGATACCCCTTCAATATGAAAGATCCCATGTTTCGGAGATTACGAATTGGATTGTAAGCGATCCGAATTTACGTCTCATTGCTATTACGGGTCCTCGTCAAACGGGTAAAACAACCATTGCATTACAGATCTATAGTAAGTTGATGGAATCGGGGTTTCCTTGTAAGTATTATGCTATGGATAATCCAGGCACGGATGAATTTGAGACGATTGATCTGTATACGGCAGACCAAAAGTCTCAACATCAAATTCGTAAAATGATTAACACTCCAAGCACGGAAACTCTTTTGGGTATATGGGAAAGAGGGCGCATAGCTGCACAGCAATCCGACCAAGGATTCGTCTTGTTTTTGGATGAAATTCAAATGGTTCCCAGGTGGTCTAATATCGTCAAGGGACTCTGGGATGCCGATCGCAGAAATCTTTGTCCATTACGTGTTGTGATTTTAGGCTCCGCTCCTTGGCGGATGCTTACAGGAATGAACGAAAGCCTCATGGGTCGCTTTGATGCATTTCCTATTTCTCACTGGTCGCTCAAGGAAATGTCCTATGTTTTTGACTTTAACGTAGATGAGTATATGTACTTCGGTGGGTATCCAGGTCCATGGACTGGAAAAGTGAGGGGACATGTGAAAAATCTTGGTGTTTCGGAGCCGCTTTGGAAAAAGTATATTCTCAATTCTATCATAGAACCAGCTATCAATCGGGATATTATTGCTCAAAAACGTATCGAAAAGCCTGCCCTTATGCGACAGATTATGGATTTAGCACCGAACTATTCGGGTCAAATTATGTCCTATAACAAAATGCTGGAGCAGCTCCAAGATGCTGGAAACACGACTACTCTTGCCAAATATATTGATCTCCTTACAGGTGCAGGTTTGATGACTACGCTTTCTCGGTATAAGTGGAAACCTTTGTCTGGTCGTAGAGCCTCAATACCTAAACTCAATGTGCTGAATACAGCTCTCATGACAGCAAATTCCGTCTATTCATTTCAGGATGCTAAGAACAACCCATCCTTTTGGGGGCATATTGCAGAAAGTGCGGTGGGTGCACATTTATACAATACCCGAGACTATGGAACCCATATCCATTACTGGCGAGACAAAAACGGTCGGAATGAGGTTGATTATGTGATTGCCCGTGGAGAAAACCTTCTTGGAATAGAAGTAAAAAGTGGTAAAGTTCGGACTCGACGCGGATTAAGAGCATTCAAAGATTGGTTCCCCCATGCAAGGATCATGGTGGTTGGAGCTAATGAAATGCCATTCAATGAGTTTTTCAGTCTAAAGCCCGAACAGTTATTTGATGTATCATGAGAGTAATTGTACCCCGGAGAGTGACTCTTTTATGGCCCAGAGAAGACCTTCGTTTTGGCAAAGAAAATCTATCCTTAACCGATTTTCAATCTGATTTTGGTTATGTACTATTGGGCGAGCCAGGAATGGGCAAGAGTACGGAGTTTGAGATCGAATCTGAACGAATTGGAGCACCAAAGCCCATATCGGCCCGACGATTTCTGCTTAATGGGATCCAGCAGAGTCCACTACCTCCACAAGTCCCTATATTTATTGATGGACTTGATGAAGCTCGATTGATCGTAGGTTCTCCAGAGGACACGATTCAGCAAATCGTTTCTACCCTTACACATCTTGAAAGTCCAAGATTTCGCCTTTCATGCCGCAGTAATAGTTGGCTTGGAAAGGGACATTTGCGGCAGTTATCTTCAGCTCTAGGATTGATCAACATTCCAGTACTTCAACTTGATCCACTTCACCATACCGACATTGAACAAATGTTTGTAGAATGTGAACTTATTGAAACTGTACTGAAGGATAAGTTGGACGATCACTGGCTGGAATCATTTCTATATAATCCTCAGTTACTCCATATATTGCTTCATGCCATCAAAGGTGGTGACTGGAGTAGTACTCCATTCGATATATTTGAAAAGGCATGCTCTCAGCTTATCAATGAATTATACTTTCGCGATGACGATACCTTTAGATCAGATCGTCAAACGCTATGCTCAGATACTCTTCTGCATCATGCTGGGTTTCTATGTGCACTTTTATTGATTCACAATAAGAAGGGTTGGACTGTTAAGGGTAAAGCCAACCGAGATATTCTCGCATTATCCGATCTTGTTGATGAAGATCATTCCACTTTGTATTCAGTTATAGAATCGGATATCTTTACGGGGACGAAGTATTGCCGTACTCCGACCCACCGGATCATTGCGGAATTTTTAGGTGCCCGTTACCTAAGTGAGATCATACAACAGGGATTAGGTTGGAGACGCGTTCTTTCATTACTTTTGGATACAACTGGAAATCCATTTCATGACCTTAAAGGGCTTGTTGCATGGCTTGCTTTATTCAATTCAGATGTCCGATCATCAATCATTCATTCCAATCCAAGCGTATTGGCATTTGATGGAGATCCCAGCAACTTGACACCTGAGCAACTGCGTCGCATAGTTCTCAACTTGGAACAGCGTATGCCCTTCAACGAGATGTTCTGTTTCGCTACTTCTATGGGAGTATTTGCTAGCCTCTCTGGATTGTCCGAAATTTGGAGATTGATATCCTCAAAAGAACGCGATCAAAAACGGCAAGATCTTCTACATTTTCTTTTATCAGGAGGGAAAATAGTCCATGACAGGTCTCAACGATTTGATCAGTTGTTTACAGTATCCTCTCACCAATGTCCAGATCTTGAACAAATCTTGACCATTCTTTATGATCCGACTTGGAAAGTGAAGATTCGAGTCCGAGCACTTGCCGTATTGAATGAGATGGTCTCCGATTCACCCAGTCTTGAAACAATTCTATATGACCTTCTCCAGGATTTAAAGAATGAAAATTTGCCAGATGAAGACTATCAGATACTCTATCATGTTGTTGACTATAGATTTCAGGTTCATCTTTCATCAGATGAATTATGGAATGATCTCAAATCTCTACCACTCCCTGCAATGGAATACGTTTTAACAAGACTTATTGAAAAAGCCAAAGGAATACAGATCAAGATATTATTGGATGTCTTTTGTAGTCAAAGTAAGATGATTCTCCCACAACTATATCAAGCCAATTGCACAGATATTGTGATAAAACTCCTACTAAAAGGACTTGAAACATTTGGAGATCAGATGGACATTTCCGATTTATATGACTGGTTTGCACTACTTGAGTTGAACGAAGATTTTTCCCAACTTATTATAGTGAACTATTCAGGGTTTCCATATCCACCAATCAATCACCATGGATCAGTTCTTCAATGGTTAAGTAAGCGAAAATCACTCCAATATAAACTAATTGAATTCGGACTGAATCATCAAAGATACACAGCCGCCCAAGGGAAATGTGATGCTAACTTACCACAAAAATTTCTCGGTCGAAATGTATCTAAAGACTTTCGTTCATGGTGTCTAAACCGTGCAGTTGAACTTGCTCATATTCAACCAAGCGTATCCAAAATCTTTGCTCATTGGGCTACTCTGGAAAAAAAGGGTTGGGCAGATCCTATTTCTGATGACCAGGTGACTCAACATGTCTCAAACATATCGACTTTACACCAATGGAATCAGAAACGCTTGTTAGACAAGGCAAACCACAGGCAAAAGGAAAATCAATCACATTCAGCAAGAACCAAGTTGAATGTATCAACATTTGAGATGGGCCGACAGAATGAGTTGTCCTATCTAAAACTCAAAACCAATGAAGTCGCCCAAGGCCGTTGTTCCCTAAAACTTCTTGATAAATTTGCCCGAATTTATTTCTACGGTCATCATGAATGCCTAAATGGGCGGAATTACCTTTCTAGGTACCTGAATGAAGACAGGAATCTTATTGATGTGGTTTGGAGTGGATTTCATAGTGTCATGAGCCGGCAAGATTTGCCAGTTTTAGAAGCTATTGCAGAGATGCATCAGAAGGGTGAACGCTCCCTCTTTGCACACCCTATTCTTGCAGTTTTAGAGGAGGACGGTGAAATGATGTTCAGTCAATTGTCCGACAGTGAAAAACGTACAGTGCTTGGATTTTATTTTGTTACAAATTTTACTCAACTTGAAGATTCTCTGAAGCATCAATCTCTGAGTATAGATCTTCCAATCTGGTACCGAAACGCTCTAGAGAATGACCCGAAAGCTGTCGCAGACTCGCTGGTTTCCATTCACAGAGCATGCGTGCGGTCGGGAGCTGAACCAGTAGATCATTTCCTCATGTTATCCTTTGAAGAGGTTTATGAAAAGGTTGTAACTCTTGTAGTCAGAAGGAAGTTGATCACCATTTTCCCTACCAAGTGTAGCGGGTTCCAATTGAAATCGTTTCATGCTACTCTCATGTGCATTCTTCGGGTCTATTCTATGACTTCCGAATTCATCAACAAAGTAGAGGTCAAAAATTTGATTCTTCAAAGGCTGAATCGAAAAAACATGGATGTAGCTCAGCAGGCTCTGCTGTTGTCTGCAGGATTGTGTATTGCCCAGGATCAATGTCTCCCACATTTTATTCATTTTCTAGCCACTGGACGAAAGGCCAGAATACGCCATGTTCTCAAATTTTTTGATTTAGGCGGAAGGGTAGCACTTTTTAAACATATTGATCAGTGGTCACCTCATGAGATTTGCATCTTCATCCAATCGATCGCCCACCAGGTAATACCTTTTATTTTACCTGATACTCCCAATACATTGAATTCTCATGCAAGCATATCCAAAGGAATTCATGACCTTTTCAGGCCGTGCATCCAGGAGCTTTCTAGACGTGTGAACCATAGAGCGGTTCTTGCTCTATCTACACTTGCATCTGATCCTGATCTAAGTGCATGGAAACCTGAAATCACACTAGCCATTCATGAACAGATCTTCCGAAAGCAGAAAACCCAGAAAAAAGACTTGACGCTATCTGATAGCTTGAATGTTCTCCATAACGGTCCACCTTCAAACTTAGCCGATTTGAATAGCGTGGCAGTAGAGTTATTAGAAGATTTTGCTGTAGGAATGGTAGATCCTTATATTAAAGAGTGGCGGGATTATTGGGAATGGAATTCGGATGAAAGGATCACGTCACCCAATCCAAAACATGAAAAATCTCTCCGTGACCTGTTTATCTCGACTTTGGGGCAAATCTTTGACAAAAATGACATTCACGCTCAGATCAAAGAAAGTAGCACTTATAATGATCGGATAGATCTTTGTCTTAACCATGACTCAAATCAACAGATTTCTATGGTGATCAGAAACAACTTAAGCTTAGACATTTGGAGTAAAATTCCTAAACATTATCTCCAAATCGATACGGGAGTAGCAACTGCTAGCGGATATTGGATCTATCTTGTCTTTTGGTTTGGTGATAGGTATACGCATGTTGTATCACCCTCTGGAAAAATACCGCAAACCTCCCAAGAACTCAGGGATCTCCTAGAGCAACAGATTCGACTGCAATTCCATCATTTCATTTCTATAATAGTGATTGATGTGAGCAAGAGAGAGATTGTAGATGAACTCCATGTAATTCCATGAGTGCGTTGGTTTGTATATATTCAGATGAAATTGCCCACTTATTCAGATTGATGTTGCCGTGCGCCGTGGAAAGGCACTTTCCTGTGGTGGGTGCAACCCCCACCCAACACCTGTCGCTCCGGTTGGTAGCGGCCTTAACGCATGATGGAGGTAACGATGTAAATATGAAGTACTAAGGTTAAAGGGCAACAAGAGTAGTTCAGCGACCATGCGGCGGAAACGACTTATGGGAGCCTGACTGAGGACCAAAGCGAAACCGATGGAAATTCCACAGTACCCTAAGGGCACCGCGCCGCCCCTTGACTCTACCACCTCTAGATCTATCGTGGAGTTGATTTTCTAGTGTTTGTTTGACGTTCTCGCCGACGTTCCTCAAACGATGCTCCGTGCTCACGAAGATTTCGTTCAATCACATAGATTTTACGGAAAACGACAAGGTCACATTCTTTTGAACGTATTGGTGCTGTGAGGACTTTACCTTCTCAAACTTAGGGCAGGCGAAGACACAAATGCATCATTCAAATGACATGACAGAATAACGAGTCAAAAAACCAGCCAGTGCCGAAATAGAATCATCCGCACTGGCTGGAAATCAATAATTTCAAATTGATAGCGAAGAATCCTTTGGAATAATAGTGGTTATAATCCACCACCAAAGCCACCACCTAAGGCTACACTCAGCCCGAATCCTAATATGGTAGACTTCGCTGTGTTACGCCCACCGACGACACTCCCATAAAATCCGTAGGCACTGACACCACTAAATAAATCGGCGAAGACTCGACCTCCAAGAATCTGACGATCCTCTTCAAGTTCTGGGAAACGGCTTGGTGAAAAATCCTCGTCACCGATATCTATACCAGATGTAGAATTGGAGAAGCGATAATTTCCAGCAATTCTGATCCGATTTCCAAGAGGTACAAAGACCCATAGATTCACGAAAATTTCAGATGGAATATCAACATTAACCCCTTCGATCGCTCCGACTGCAGAGGTATTGATGGATGTTGAACCCCTCTCGCGGTATCCAAACTCACCAGATACACCAGCAACACTTCCGAACTTCCCTGCAATGAGAGACCATTCAAACGATGTGCCACCGTCTCCAAGCGAGTTGATATAGCCCGTGTCATATCCCCCTGGAACCGTTGCACCGAAACGTACCGCTAAACTGGGCAAATCGTCCACCAACTCATCTGCAAATCGCCAAGTCAGTGACAGATGAGTGTCGTACAACCCACTATAATTTTCTTCTCCACCAGAAGGTCCGACAGCCCCATCCACATAACTCTCAGCCCAGCCTGTTTGTAGGTCAAGAGCGACTGCATCACTCAGGGCGTAATTGGCACCTATCCACACCGTATTCTGGCCAAGATTAGCATCGGTTGCCGCTAAGGGACCCTTCACAATTTCTGAGCCTCTATAAAACTGGGTGGCATTTTGATTGAAATAGGAAACACTTATACTTCCTGTACGGGGTTCTGCAATCCAAGGGGTCCCTTGTCCAAAGGAAGAAGGTGCAGAAAATAGGGTAGCTGCAAACAGTAATAGCGGACATAGCAGTTCTCGTAATGAAGTTCTAATTTTCATCAATCACCTCATTTTGGATACCTCTGACAGGGGTTTGGAGCCGATAACGGCGCGTCAGAAAATAATGGACGACTTCCAGACGAATGCCGCAGTCTTCAACTTCAGAAGAACACAAGGAATAGACCACATCGTCATCGGGTGAACCCGTTTCTTCATCAGCATAGAGGGCTTCCAAACTGGCGGCTAAACTCATCGCTCGATCACGGTCAAGCTCTGATGCTTGGATGGGGCATGTCTTACAAGCCAATACCTTGAAAGTGAGGGATTTACCCTGTGCGTAGGCTTTTCGGGGGTTGATCTGGCCAGGGCCAGTACCAATGGAACCAGAAAGTGCTCCATAAACAATCCCTTTTTTTACATAGCTACGGGTCCCTTGATTTATGGAAAGAACACCTACATTATTGTAGGGTATTTGGCTATACTGAGCCGAGTGATGATCATACACAACAAATAAGGATTCGTTGACATCAGCAATTGATCCAATATTTGTTAAACCAGACTTATGGATCACACGGACACGCTGATCTACGACTTCAGCTTCAGATTGGGGAATAATGACAAAGCACAAAAGTAGTGCTAAGGAGATGAAAAATGTTTTATCACATGATTTATATGTGATATGGGGGGGGGTAAATCATAATTTTGTAAATGAAAAGATGAAGAACAAAATGAACAACACAGAAAGTTAGCGTTTCCAGATCTATAATCAGGTGGGTTTTATCTCTAACTTTGTGCAGTTGCGACAATATACGCAAATTTATGGTTACAACAAAACTCAGTCCCAATTCTCTTCGTCATGTGAGTTCATTTACATACCGATGCGACCTTTGCATGGTTGCAATTACTTCTTCCATCAGGGTGCAGTGATGTTATATTATCAAACGATTATCTTAGGGTTTGAGCAACAATACATCTGTTGCTGATCTGAGAATCGAGATCATAAAGAAGATTATAATCCAGACTCCCAACAGTACAGAATACACCATTTCCACCCCTTGGTATCGATTACTCATCTGCCCTGAAAATAGAAGAATTCATACGATGAGAGTAAATTGAGGCTTTAAATAAAGTTTCTCGACAGACTTGAAGTTGTTCATAAAATAAGTTTGTACTCTGGATTAGAGTATCATACTCAGATAGTGGTGCATCTCAAGATGATGGATCATTTTCGCTTTGATGGATCTCTACTTTATCAATGATCTCATAGGGTCGGCTGTCTTCCATCCGCCCCCTTAAAATAAGATCTCCAATAAATCCAGTACACATGAACTGAACCCCAACCATAATGAGCAAAATACCCAGTAATAGAGCAGGGCGATCACCTACTGGATTGTCATAGAGAATTTTATCCAGAGTAATCCATAAACTGATCACGAAACCACCTAAAAATGCAAGCAGTCCCATGGATCCAAAAAAATGCATGGGCCGAGCTCCAAAACGCGTGAGAAAAGTCACCGTCACTAAATCCAAACAGCCACGAATGTAGCGTTCCAGTCCGAATTTAGATTTTCCGTGCCGACGAACTCGGTGGTTAATTCTGTGCTCTGTGATGCGGGTAAAGCCCTCCCATTTGGCCAGTAGAGGTAGGTAACGATGCATTTCCCCATAGATATGGATCGATTTCACCACCTCACGTCGATACGCTTTCAATCCACAATTGAAGTCATGAAGAGCAATTCCTGATACGATACGAGTCACAAAATTAAAAAATCGACTGGGCAGGGTCTTGGTCCAAGGATCTTTCCGTACTTTCTTCCATCCACTCACTAGGTCATACCCCTCATCAATGGTAGCCACGAGATGCGGTATTTCGTTCGGATCATCTTGTAAATCTGCATCCATGGTGATGACGATTCGTGCATTGATATGCTCAAATCCGGCTGCAAGAGCAGCACTCTTTCCATAATTACGACGAAACCGAATCCCATGGAAACGCCAGTCTGAAGAACAAATCTCAATGATTTCATCCCACGAATGATCCCGAGACCCATCATCGATAAACCAGACCTCAAAGGCAATGTTGGACTTCTCGCAACTCTGACGAATTTCTTCTGCAAGAAGACGTACGGATTCAGCCTCGTCATAGACTGGAACTACGATACCAACGGTAGAGTCCATGCCCACCTAGATGTCTAGGGTAGCGTAGCGTGCGTTGCGCTCAATGAATCGGCGACGCGGTTCAACCTGATCACCCATTAAGGTCGAGAAAATGCGATCTGCTTCAACAGCATCATCTATCGTAACCCTTTTCAATTGACGCGTCTCGGGGTCCATGGTCGTATCCCAAAGTTGTCTTGGATTCATTTCCCCCAGCCCTTTATAGCGCTGGATGATAACTTTACCACTTGAACTGTCCTGCATGTTCTTGACAGTTTGCTGTAAGATCTCATCAGACCAGCAATACTGTTCTCGCTTTCCCTGTTTTGCTTTATACAGTGGAGGCAATGCAACAAAGACGCGACCGTTCTCAATGAGTGGACAGAGATGTCGATAAAAGAAAGTGAGTAGTAGTGTACGTATATGTGCACCATCCACGTCCGCATCTGTCATCAGCAAGACCTTATGATAGCGAAGTTTGTCTGGATCAAAATCTTCCTCCGATGTAGCTATTCCAGTGCCAAGAGCGGTGATAATATTTCGGATTTCTTCGTTTTGTAACACCCGGTCCAATCGTGCCTTTTCGACATTGAGAATCTTGCCCCGTAAAGGAAGGATCGCCTGAAAGTGACGGTCCCGTGCCTGTTTGGCAGATCCGCCAGCAGAATCACCCTCAACCAAGTATAGCTCACAATCTTCGGGCTTCCTTGAAGCACAGTCTGCAAGTTTTCCAGGAAGTCCTCCAGAGGCGAATGCATTTTTTCTCTGAACGAGGGCACGGGCCTGCCTTGCTGCCTGGCGAGCAGTAGCAGCAATGACAACTTTATCTACAATCAATTTTAACTGCTTCGGATGATCCTCCAGCCAATGGCCAAGCTTTTCGCCAACAATACTTTGCACTTGCCCCATCACCTCTGAATTGCCTAACTTCGTTTTGGTCTGCCCCTCAAATTGTGGATCAGCCACTTTGACGGATAGAACCGCCGTCAATCCCTCTCGAAAATCGTCCCCAGCTAAATCTCCCTTAAAATTTTTAAAGAGCTGGTTACGCTCAGCACTACTTTTGAGGGTTCGCGTCAGTGCGGTTCGGAATCCAGAGATATGTGTTCCCCCCTCGTGGGTATGGATATTGTTAACAAACGATAGAACATTGGAAGAAAACCCTGTATTGTAGCGCATTGCGATCTCAACCGTACCCTCATCATCTTTGAAACAGATGACCTCGTCATGGATCGGTGTGCGTGATTCGTCCAAGTATTCTACAAATTCACTTAAGCCGCCTTCAAAATAGTATTCGTCGCGTTGTTGCTGGTCTGAGCGTAAATCCTCAAGGGTAATCCTCACTTTTGCGTTGAGATATGCAAGCTCACGTAGTCGCTTACTAATGATTTCATAGCGATACACGCACTCAAGGAAGATACTGTCATCGGGCCAGAATCGAATCGTGGTTCCAGTTGCTTCTCCCTTTTTCAAAGGACGAACCTTTTTCATGTCGTAGGAAGGCTCACCACATTGATACTCCTGCTCCCACAGAAATCCATCTCGATAGACGCTCGCATGTAAACGGCTAGAAAGTGCGTTGACACATGATAATCCGACCCCATGGAGTCCACCAGACACTTTATAGGTTTTATCGTCAAATTTCCCTCCGGCATGAAGTACAGTCATGACAACTTCCAGAGCGGGTCTTTGCTGCTCAGGGTGCATTCCCACAGGGATACCTCGCCCGTTGTCACGGACCTCAATGGAGCCATCTTCACAAATGGACACTTGAATATCGTTGCAATGTCCAGCCAGTGCCTCGTCTATCGCATTATCAACGACTTCGTAGACAAGGTGGTGAAGTCCACGAAGATTCACGTCTCCGATGTACATCGCAGGGCGTTTGCGCACGGCCTCAAGTCCATCCAAGACTTGGATATTGCCAGCACTATAATCTGATTTTTTCATCAATGATGATTGAGTAAGTAAGCATCTCCTAATAAAACAATCCGTTTTTCGCTGAATTGACGAGAATGTATATCAGGAACTAAATGGTTGAAAGTGAAAGCATCAAACAATTACAACATAACCTACACAGGTATTTCAGGTTATTCTTTTGTCCACCTACAGGACCTGTCTTCGCATGTTGTGAAAGTCTGTAGTCAATGTGCATATCTGGCAGGAAACCGATCTCCTTGGCCGAGGGCATTGGGAGTAAAGGAAAATCAGTAGACTTGAAAATAGAAGTGTTTTCCATGCTACGGTGCAGATGATTCTTGATAATCACAAACCGGTCTTTTCTAAAACAAAATTCCGTAATGTGAACACCTCCAATTGAACTGTAATTAGATTCTGTATTAAAAAACAAAAATGTATCTGCAGAAAATGCAGTGTTTATAACGAACAATGGAACGAATCAATGACTCGAAAGTTCTATCTAGATCCATGAAACAAGATCTAATCAGATGAATATTCTTTCTTGTATAACACATCCTCAGAGTGGAATCCCCTTAATGATAGATGAAAATTGACGAGAGACATGACATCCTGAATACGCATGTGAGTTTTTGGTATGCAGTACGTGTAGGAACCACGACTGCCTTGCTCTCACCACAAGCCGCACCAGGTGATCTGCTTTTGATAAAACCAAAGTCTGGGTATGACTATATCTGGGCCCAAGCAACCGTGGAGTTGCGAAAGGATGTTACGCAAGGACATGAAAGTCTGAGTGTGTGGGCGTTTCGCGAACTTGAAGAGGGTGAGGTCCTTGAGATGATCAAAATCAAAATTCTTGACCAGAGGATGAGCCCCTTTTGCGAGACGGTAAGAGCTGCAGTTATAGCATTCATGTGGAAAATGGAAGAGGAAGTAAGACAAGAATTAGAAGATGAAGACTCTTCAGATGATGAATGATGCATCTCATAGAAAGACAGGAATATCTGATGGATCCATGCATGGCAATCAATTTCTGAAAAAGGAGGAGGACTTGGTTGTGAGTTTATGAAGGGATTCGTAGGTGAGAATCTGTATGAAACCTAAAATAGAAAAACATGCCAAGTTTCATACGTTGATGTTAACTGTTGTTGATCAGGGTAAATGATGGAGTTATGGACTACTGTACGATAGACCATCATTGAGTAGATAACTGACACAGATCTTTCGTGCACATCAATCCTCGCAATGACATCGTATTTTATAGATGACTATTGCTTGAAACGTTATCAAGAGAACCGCTTCAGCCCTTTGTAGGGAGATAAAAGATGGTCAAGTTCATGCGATCGATTACTTGGAATCCTGTATTGCAGATGCAGTGCACTCTCTGGGCCAGTGTTGCCATTTCCATGAATTTCAACGAGCTCCTGACTCTCAATTTTTCCAAGACTTTGAAGTCTAGACAGGGTTCGACCGTCAGTCACTGGAATTAGTGTAGATCCTGTGATTTCGGTTCCCTGGATCATCTCCTTGACTCGGCTCGTCAATGTATCCAGTCCAATGCCCCGCAGTGCAGCTATCTGAACGGAGTCAGGGAATTCCATTTTCAGTGCAGATAACGTTTCAGTCGGCTCAGAGAGGGCATCAATCTTGTTCAAAACCAACAGGGTAGGAATCTCAAGTGCCCCGATTTCCCTGAGGGTCTGACGGGCTACCATCATCTGATTCTCAAAGTTTGGATGGCAGGCACTGACGACATGAATCAAGATGTCGCTTTGACGCACTTCATCCAGAGTGCTCTTGAAACTCTCAATCAGCTTATGAGGAAGTTTCCGAATGAATCCGACAGTATCGGAAAGGAGCACCGTTGTATGGGGTGAGAGCTTCCACTGGCGTGTGGTCGCATCAAGCGTGGCAAACAATCGATCCTCGGCCAGGACATCGCCTTGAGAGAGGGCATTCATGAGGGTAGACTTCCCAGCGTTCGTATATCCCACAAGAGCAACTCTACAGTATTTTTCTCTGCGCTGTCTTTGGGTTGTTCGCTGCCGATCAATACGCTTGAGACGGTCTCTTAGAACGGCCATACGCTGATCAATCAATCTGCGATCTGTCTCAATCTGCGTTTCTCCAGGTCCTCGGGTTCCAATCCCTCCCTGCTGTCTTGAAAGGTGAGTCCATTGGCGGGTGAGTCTCGTGCGAAGATAATCCAGCTGTGCAAGCTCCACCTGTGTCTTTGCTACCGCAGTTTTGGCACGTTTTGCAAAAATATCCAGAATGAGCTGAGAACGATCGATTAATTTGCATCCGATGAGTCTTTCAAGGTTTCGGATTTGGTTCGGACTCAATTCATCATCAAACAGGATGGTAGAAATCTTATTCTGCTCTACAATCTTTGCAATTTCCTTGACTTTTCCTGAACCGATATAGGTGGCAGGGTTGGGTTTCTGTAGCACCTGAATCACCTGTCCAAAAACCGTAGCACCTGCGGTATTTGCCAGCTGTGCTAACTCATCCAATGAGTCCTGCCCACTTCCTTTCGTTCGGACGGCTCCAACCAGAAGGGCAATCTCGCTGTCCGTTTCTGTGGTTGAGTAGAATGGATCACCCATCCTGAGATGTATTTTTCCAGTGGGAGGCAAGAAACATTTCTGCAGTCAGTAGAAGAAGGGCCAACACAAGAAAATGCCTCCAAAGTTCTACCCCCATCCTTGCGACTTGCATGGCACCAGCCATGTCCTGTACGGAGTCTGGTTCAAGGAGATCAACAGATGTATCCATCGTTTCAGAAAGGATCTCCTGGGCTTGTTGTGGTTCTAAAAATGAGAGACGCGACTCTTTGGGATCAAGGCCAATACTCACAAAACGTATAAAATCACGGTCACTCAAAATTTTGGCGATACCCGGCAGATCAGATTTCACATCTACGAGATGTGCCCCGAACACCTGACGAGTAGGGGGAATACGCTCAGTGCCATCAGGTAATTGCAACATCACCGTTCCCTGAATCCCAGGTATCCGAATGCTCTCCTGTTGACCAACCAGCAGATGTTCTCCCTGGATAGATCCGACAGCGGACAGGTAATGAGCGGTGCGATAGATCAGGGGAACAAATAAGCCACGAACAGGCAGGTCACTCCATGAAAGTTCTGGGGCGATACTCAGAAAGAAGATGCGCCCCCGATCGTACGGAATTTCCTGTAACAGCGGGGCTCCCCCTATCAGTGAGATCAGGGTTTGCTCAGCCTTTGATCCGGGATCATAGTGTGCAGATCTATGGATGACAATGGATTCCAGTCTCTGGGTACGATCGGAATCCTCAAAGACACCTTCAAACAATGGATGCTCAAAATCGGCGGATCTGATAGACACCTGAGATTCCTGAAGATCTACCTGACCCGCATCAAAGGCTGACAAAAGCGGATTGATAGAAGAGACATCCTCACTTGGGGTAAGCAGTAGCCCGCCTCCATTTTGAACAAACTGATTGAGTTTGAGCACCTCACCACTACTGAGTGGATCGGGTCCAATCAGAAAGACTGCAGAGTAGTCATTCAAGGAAGCGGCAGAGAGTTGATACTGTGGAATCATGCGTGACTTAAGGGTACCCGATTCACCTCCAGAAGAGAGTGCAAGTTCAATATGGAGTGTGGATGCCGTGGATCCATAGATCATCAGGATGTTATGCTGATCAGGAATATTCAGCGTGAAGTAGTGTCGGTTGTCCTCCATGAATTCATCATCTTCAATCATGATGAATCCTTGTGTCCAGCCCCGACTGGGGGGCGTTCCACGAAGGGATACTGAAACAGGCACTTGCGAAGGGAGCGTAATGCTGGTTTGGGCCAAAGGGGTGTCATTGAGATATAAACTCACGGCATAGTTCTCTATTGGAGTATCTCCAACATTGACTACAGTTGCTTCAACCTCTACGGGATTACGGAGATCTACAATACGGCTGGTAACCTCGGCAGATACAATACCAACATTAGCCATCGTGCTTGCACTCCCTATGGGAACAAGCACGATACGAACTTCATCAGGGACGGAGGCTTGTACGGAATCAACCAGAGTCGTTTCTTGAAGATCTCCTAAGTAATAGACGATTTTGGAAAGATGCTGCCCCTGCTGAGAAAGTAGATTTGCAGCATGAAGCATTAATGCAGACGCAGAAGAGGAAGCATAAGTGGGTTCAAGGTCATCTAGAATGCGAACAGGTTCAAGATTTGGAGAATGGGTTGTTTTGATAAAGATCTCATCTCCTGGATCCGCAGAGGCAATCATTGCCTGAGCAATGGTTTTGGACTTTGAGAATTGAGTTCCGTCGGTATCTCTTTGTAACATAGATAAAGATACATCCATGGCAATCACGATGGATGCATTGGAACGACCCAAAAACTGTGTTGAAGAAGATCCTACTAGAGTTGGACGTGCAAAAATCAGGATGATGGCAGCAAGCGCCAAGATTCTTAGTAGCAGGAGAATCCAATTACGGATCCGTACCCTTTGTATGGTTGTGCTTTGCAAGGATTGCAAAAGAGCAATGGAGCTGTAATCCAGTCTCTGAGGGCGACGGAAGTTAAATAAATGGACAAGTAACGGAATGACCGTTAGAATCAGCCCTGTCAAGACGATCGGGTTCAGAAAGATCATCAGTCCAGTCTATGCAATTCGTCCATGCAGACAACAGGGAAGACAGATGTTGGATACAGAATGATCATTCTGTAATGCGTGGTCATTCGGCACACGTATTCACCGATAGTTTGATCATGCCCTTACATGAGTTCATTGGAATAGGATGGCATTTCTCAAATCCATCCTGTCTCTTTTTGCCAACCTTCCATTTCAGTCAGTAAATTTCAAGACTTACCCTAGAGCGATGGATACATCCGCAAGGGTGACTAAACGTAAGCAGTCACGAAGGATAGGGAAATCACAATAGAGTGCTGATTCAGTGTAGATCACAATGATAGGATCGTCAAAATTTGATTCTGACAAGGCAGAGAAGTCGGGAAAATTTCATCAATACCGATGAAATGAGTCGTACAAATTGGATTCCGATCGGTTCATAGAGCAAGTTGACCACTTAGGCGTATAAGGCGGTCATTGTAGATTCATGTCACTGAACAATCCGCGTGATTTTATTACCGTTCATGGAGCCCGTCAGCACAACCTGAAGGGGTTTGATGTCGTCCTTCCAAAACGTCGCTTGATCGTTGTCACCGGACCATCCGGTTCGGGTAAATCAAGCCTTGCTTTTGATACCATTTTTGCTGAAGGGCAGCGTCGGTATATGGAGAGCCTGAGTTCCTATGCACGCCAGTTTCTGGAGCGTATGGATAAACCTGATGTGGACAAAATCTCAGGACTCTCACCTGCCATAGCCATTGAGCAGCGGGTCCTTTCAAAGAATCCACGTTCCACCGTGGCAACCCAGACCGAAATCTATGATCATCTGCGGATGCTTTATGCACAGATTGGGAAAATCATTTCTCCGATCAGTGGAGACATCGTCACTCAAGAGTATCCCCGTGCCGTTGCCAATGACATAGAATCACGCCTCGCTGATGGGACACGGTTTTATCTAACGAGTCCTGTTCCGTATGCTGATTCTCCTTCCATAGCGATTCAACGTCTCCTCCAGAGAGGTTATTCTCGTCTTCTTTTTGTCGAAGAGACCATTCGTATTGTAGATCTCAATGAGGTGAAAGATACTCTTTCGGATGATGATTTGGCCTATGCATGGATTTTGATTGATCGCCTCATTGTACGGAAAGACAATGAAAAAGCTATGGGTCGCATTGCAGATTCTGTTGAGGCTGCCTATCGTATAGGGGAAGGCTATTGCCGGGTGATTGTCCCACCTTCATCCTCATCCGATCAAGAGGAGATTCATCGCGATTATTCAAGTTGGTTAGAGCATGACGGGATGGAATTCATTCCACCTGAGCCCAAACTTTTTTCATTCAGTAGCCCATTGGGAGCCTGTAAAGAATGTAATGGATATGGGCGAACCCGAGGGGTTGATCCAGATCTGGTCGTCCCGTCTCCCGCTCTCTCTCTCTCGCAGGGAGCCATCAAGCCTCTTCAGGGAAATTCATGGAAAGAGATTAATGAAAAGATGCTTCGTTGGGCACGTCGACACGGTATCGATATAGATGTCCCCTATGAAAGCCTGACCGAAGGCCAAAAGCATATCCTCTGGAATGGTGATTCATCATTTTATGGAATCTTCGGCTTCTTCAAGTATCTGAAAAAGAACAGTTATCGCAGCGGCATTCGATTTCATCATTCTCGATTTATGAGTTATGGTGAGTGTTATCAATGCCATGGTGCTCGCCTCCGTCCAGAGGCATTATATGTTCAAGTTGGTGGAAAGCATATTGGTGAGGTCGTGAAGATGACCACCAAGGAAGCGTATGAATTCATTGAGTCTCTTTCTCTGACCTCGCATGAGCAGGAGGCCGCTGACATTCTGATCCACGAAATTCAAAAACGACTCCGATTTCTGATAGATGTGGGGCTGGACTATATTACACTTGGCCGGCTTTCTGAGACCCTAAGTGGAGGGGAAAGCCAGCGCATTCGGCTTGCGACTGCACTTGGAAGTGCTCTTGTCGGGGCACTCTATGTTTTAGATGAGCCAACGATTGGTCTCCATCCCCGTGACACATTGAGGCTTGTTGGGATTCTCAAGCGAATGCGTGATTTGGGAAATACCGTTATCATTGTGGAGCATGACCCTGACGTGATTCGGAGTGCAGATCACATCATTGATCTTGGTCCTCAGTCAGGAACCATGGGGGGCGAATTGATCTTTCAGGGAAATGTTGATCAGATGCTCAAGGATAAAGACTCACGCACCGGTGCCTTCATGAGCGGAGTGGAGAGCATCCCGGTTCCATCAAAACGAAGAACGCCCAACTGGGAGAAATGCGTGAAGATCAAAGGTGCTTATGCCAATAATCTGAAACATCTTGATCTAAAATTTCCACTGGAAATGATCACGTGTGTCACTGGAGTGAGTGGATCGGGGAAGTCCTCACTGGTCAATGACGTTTTATATCAGGGAATCAAGGATCGACTTGAACCTGATACAAATGCTGATGCGCACCCCTATAAATCTATTCGAGTCCATCACAGTATCAACGCCGTTCGGATCGTTGATCAATCACCCATCGGCAGATCCTCACGATCGAACCCAGTGACGTATGTCAATGCGTTTGATCATATACGCGGGCTTTTTTCCCGGACTCCTCAGGCGACCATGCACGCTCATCAGCCTGGATATTTTTCCTTTAATGTGCCGGGTGGCCGGTGTGAGCAGTGCAGTGGTGAAGGCACCGTGAAAGTGGAAATGCAGTTTTTGGCAGATCTCTACCTTCCCTGCGAAGAATGCGGAGGAACCCGGTACAGTGAAGATGCACTGCAAATCTTGTATAACGGAAAAAATATCCATGAGGTGCTGAATCTATCGGTGGATGAAGCATTGGATTTTTTCGATGATCAAGTTCGTCTATGCAACCTGCTGATGCCCTTGCAGACCGTTGGACTTGGATATTTAAAACTCGGACAGCCAGCACCCACACTTTCGGGTGGTGAAGCACAGCGAATTAAACTGGCGAGCTGTCTTGCCCAGCCATCCAACTATCACGTGTTCTATATTTTTGACGAACCCACGACTGGATTGCATTTTATGGATGTAGATAAGCTCATCCATGCCTTTGATCAACTTGCAGAGGCTGGACATACCGTGGTGATCATTGAACACAATCTTGATACGCTCAAGTGTGCTGACCACATTATTGATTTAGGACCCGAAGGTGGCGACCGTGGGGGACAAGTGGTTGCATCGGGAACTCCAGAGGATATTACTCTGGTTCCTGAAAGCTATACTGGACGCTTTTTGGCTCCACTGCTCCATTCGTGGTAGCATTTTTTCTGCTCTTGTGACTTTTTCCAGAGTCACTGCGTCTACTAGTCAGATTGCAATCATTTATTGTTGCCTGATTATCGAATGTTACCACTTTCTGATATATCTGAGCATGCACCCGTTGCCGGGAGGAGAATAGCTCTCTTTGCGGGTGCCTATAACCATATTTCCGACGGTGTAGCTCTTACACTTAACCGATTAGTTCAGTACCTTGAAGATCGGGGTGCTGAAGTATTGATCTTTGCCCCCACCAGCAACAAGCCTCCGGCTCTGGAACACAACGGTACACTGATTTCCATACCGTCCATTCCTTTTCCAGGCCGTCCCGATTACCGTCTCACTATTGGAATTTCAAGAAAAGGATGGAATCGTCTTGACGCATTTGAACCTCACATTGTCCATATTGCTACCCCTGATTATGCAGGTGCACAGGCACTCAAATGGGCAAAATCTCAAAAAGTGCCTGTTGTCTCATCCTATCATACACATTTCGCTTCCTACTTTAAATATTTTGCATCCTATAATCCACTGTATCAATTAGACATTCTTGAAAATACAGCATGGAGATATGGGCGATGGTTCTACAGTCAAGTTGAACATGTGTATGTTCCCTCTCCCAGTATTGCAGATAAACTTCGTCAGCAGGGGATTACGAAAGGATTGAGAATTTGGGCACGTGGAGTCAATCCAAAGGCATTTAATCCCCTCCGCCGAAGTCAGTCATGGCGCTCCAGTCATGGATTTAAGGACAATGATCTTGTTGTTGCCTATGTAGGACGCTTGGTATGGGAAAAGAATCTATCTGTTTTTGCACAGGTTTTGAAAAGATTGAATGCTCAGGGAATTCCATATAAGTCTTTAGTGGTAGGTGATGGCCCTGCACGGGATGCTCTTTGTGAACAACTTCCAGACACCGTATTTACTGGACCGCTAGAAGGCAATGAACTTGCCACTGCATATGCATCCAGTGATATCTTTTTGTTTCCCAGTGACACAGAAACCTTTGGCAATGTAACTCTTGAAGCTATGGCATCGGGGCTTCCTGCCGTGTGTGCCAATGCAAGCGGTAGTGATTTATTGGTGGTAGATGGGGAAACGGGCTATCTGGTGCCTGCACATGACATTACCGCTTTTGCTTCATCTATTGAGCGACTGGTTTCTGATCCTCATCTTCGGCAGCAGTTTGGGACTGCCGCCCGAGAGCGAGCCATGGCCTTTGAATGGAATAATGTCATGGGGAATCTTGCTCATTACTATCAGGAAATTCTCAAGGGATCCACAGAATCGGATCGTCTGCCATCTGTTTCAGATGGCATGGACATGTCCTACATGAAAGCGGTTGCTTAGCCCATGCGATTACTCTTTGTCTCACATTCATTTCCGCCAGACGATGCTCCCCTTGAAAGTATTGGGGGGATGCAACGGGTAGCCGTAGAACTAGCCGATGAACTATCGAAAAGGAACGATCTCTACTATGAGCAACTGATTTTACAGAGTTCTTGGAAATGGCATCATCTTCAATGTGCACCCTGGATGGCAGCAACGGCAATGCGCTTGTACAGAATTGCCCGTAATAAATCTGTGGATGTCGTCCTATTTTCTTCCATGGTGACAGGTGCGATTTCTACATTGATTCGTAAAAAGTGCACGGAGGCCAACATCAAACTTGCAGCAATCGCTCACGGCCGGGATGTCACCCTGCCTGGGGTCTACCAGACGTTGCAGATAGGTCGCACTCTAAGGGCGTTGGATTGTGTTCTTCCTGTCAGCACAGCAACTGGTGACGAGTGCGTCAAGCGAGGAATTCCCACCTCTCGTGTTCAGGTCACTCCTAATGGGGTAGCCATGTCAAGGTACTCCTTTGGGCAGGGTAGTCAGGGGGATCGTTTGGAACTACTCAGTGTCGGACGCTTGGTCAAGCGGAAGGGGTTTGCTTGGTTTGTTGATCAGGTGATGCCATTGCTCCCATCCAATGTGCATTATCGAATTGCTGGATCAGGGCCTGAGTCAGATGCAATTCAGAAGGCGATTGAAAACCAGGGGCTTGGGGGACGTGTTCATCTGATGGGCAGATGTTCTGATCAAACGCTTGCCCAACTCTATGAGCAATCAGACCTGTTGATCATGCCTAACCTGCCAGTAGATGGAGATATGGAGGGTTTTGGTGTGGTGATGCTTGAAGCTGGTGCATCAGGGACACCAGTAGTTGCCGCCGACATTGAGGGAATCCGAGATGTGATCACCGACGGCACAAACGGCAGATTAGTGCCAAGTGGGAATCCTGAAGAATTCAAGAAAGCAATCCTGAATACTCCATTGTCACAGTCGATACGAACGAATGTTTACGCTCACACTGCACTGCAATTTAGTTGGCCTAAAATCACAGATTTGTATGTGAACCACCTGAAAAACCTACATACCGGCACAATCGCTAACTAGCATTGCTTTATCTTCCTGATCGGTCTGGGCGTAGGCTTGAAACAGAGCCGAACAGATTTCCATAACGCTACGTCCTTCTTGCATTTCGGCATATTTCTTGGCATCTTCCAGTGGCACAATAGAGAGTTGATACAACCCTCTGCGCACTTCGGCCATAACATCAATCTGATCAAGAATGTCCTGCTCTTCTTCATCTGTGATTACATCTTTTCGGGCTCTCATATCATCATCCATGTCAGTGATGACCTGTTGGACGGAATTCGCATTATTGATGAAGGCAGCTCCTAAATTGTAGTACGCATCAACATAGGTGCTATCAATCTCTACTGCCATCATTAATTGTTCCACAGCACCATCAAATTCATTTGCCTGTAGCAGGAGAGATCCATAATTATATCGGTAAATGGGATTCTCAGGATCGCTTTCAACGAGCGTCGCATATCGCTGAATCGCTAGGTCGTCCTGTCCAGTTTCAGAGTACGCATTCAGTAAAAAATTCTGTAATTCTGGATGATCAGGATATTGCTCCACCGCCTCTTCTAGCAGTGGAACAGCTTGCTCTGCTCGCTCGGAGGTGAGATAGATTCGGGCGAGGTAGCTGTAGATTTCAGGGTCAGGTCCACCGTACTCCAGGGCTAGATTCAGAGGAATGACTGCTTCATCACTGTCGCCCGCTCCTAACAGAGCATACGCCCAGTTGATGTAAGCACCAGAAGAGTCTGGTGCGGCAACAGAACTTGCCTGAAAATATGTCGCTGATTTACGGAAATGATCACTTTGGAGTGAATCGTCTCCTGCTACAGCCTGAGCATTGGTAAATTCTTCTATACCTGAATTAAAGGTCTGATAATAAAAGATTTGCAGACGACTGTTGACTTGATCGCCTTCACGTGGGCGTAGATCAACTACTTTCTTGTAGGCCTCAACCATTCCCTCCACATGATCTAAATACTCCTGACGGACACCAATCAATGCACTTTGAGTAGCCAGGTGATCGTGAACCCGAGCCATGAGATCCCAAGTTTTATGATCATCAGGCTTGTCATCCATCAGTTCCTGCGCCAGAGTCATCGCTTCTTCATAATTACCACGATCCAATGCCCGGTTCGCTTTACGAAGTTGCGCATCAGCGTGTGGAACAAAACCATGAACAGCGAAAATAATTACAGAGAGGATTGAAATGTATTTCATGAATACGAAGGGTTTAATTAGGTCAAAGACTTCGGTTGGACGATAATATACAACATTTCAGACTTATACAACGCAGATTGATCATTTTACGCATTCAATCGTTACAGATCAATACAACTGTACTTCGGCTAATGGCCCCCTTTTAAACTTCAAACACATGTTAAGCAGAGAATTCATCTGGCTGTATAAACTCATCAAGACGTATGGACTCCTCCTAAGGGCACGAAAGATGCTTAGGCGTGCGAGAGTATTTCAGCAAAGGGCTCTTGATCATGGGGATCTTGAAATCATTAAAGATGCAAATGAATGCGTGCAGGAAGCGACTGAAGTATTGCAGAAGGTTGAAGATTTTCGTTCAGAGAGATAGTGTTTCTCATCCTATGTGCTGTGATCAACCCAGAGATCGTTCTTCATGGATAGTCCATGCAACGGATGAACGGTCTATTCCCAGTATTCCTAGACATGAAAGCCTCTTGGAATTACGGGCGTTTGACGAGAATCACTCGTAGCAATTTATTGTCGAGCCACGGAATTCTCTCTTGAAATTCTTGGGATTCTCCCTTTTTCAGAAATCTACTTTTTGCTTGTAAGTGCAGGATGACCTGAATTTCATCTTCGGTGATGGTTATGTTTCCTCTTAAGCGGACAAATTCACGGAAGATGGTTTCGACTTCTGCCTGTTCATACCCGTTACTCATGTGCATCCCCAGGAGTCTGTACAATCCACTGGCCATTACAGTCAACTGAGTATCTACATTGATTCGCATGGGGACGACTGAACTCAGGGAGTCTAGATGGAAGAATTTGATGGAGTCGCTGAGCACCCGTTCGTTGACCATTTTCCGTACATACCGATCGATGAGCTGTGTTGAGGAACGTTCCATCTGATTGGTGAGCATCACGGTGAGCTGATCACTGTTATCCAGGCCTTTGATTAGTAGCTGCCTTACCCTATGGGGGTTCATTCGTAATTTGGTCACTTCTTCAATCACTTTCGGATTTCGATATGGCCTTGGGGTAGTGGTTAGATGAATCTGATTCCAAGCCTCCATGGGTAGACAGTGGATGCGTTGGATCAACTGGTCTGATTTTCTTCGCAAGGTAATGTAGTTGATTCCCATATCAGTCAGCTTTCCCAAATACTCATGCGTGGTACATCTGCTGTCAAAGACTAATTCTTTGGGAATTGTTCCAGTCTGTGCTTTCCAGTGGTCCACAAAACGGAGGATTGATGCATTCCGGCTATCTTTGCATATGGTTGAATCTGCATAGCAAATGACATGGGAGTCGGCATCAAGGCCAAGCATCGTGAGAAGGCCATTTCGGGGGAGAGCATGTTTGTAGACATACTGTTTTTGTGAAAGTGCCTGATCTCCATGATAGGGGATCCTATGAAAATTGAGATCAATGGATTGCCCAGTACCGATGGTATCGGAAAGACGTACTGCAGTGTGATACCACTGATGCATTAGAGCCGTAGAAAAGGTTTGATCCACCTCAATAGAGTATTCGGTCAAGGTGGGGCAATCGGGAATGACATTGAGTCCAGTAAAGAGGGCAAGTCCTTCATCTAGGGTTTTTGCCATTTCTCGAGATGGTTGACCGATCCCGTATACCTTCAGAGCTAACAGCGAAAGAAAGGCACATTCTGCGGGGATCAAGGTCGTACCCGACATGTTGACTTTCTTCACGAAGGATGGTATGTTCATCCGAGCCAGATCCAATGCAAACAAGAAGAGTCCACCGAAATCCGTATGAAAGGAGCGAGGGGTCAAGTCAAGCCTCCTTTGATCGGAAATTGTTCTGGGAGTAGTTGGTGTGAACTTTCTGTTTCGGGGCAGTCGTTGGATGCCCTCTTGGGTAAAGATTTTCTGAATATAGCCTATGCTTGCAGGCATCTTCTCCTGCTCCAAGCGAGCCTTAATTTGGGTAATGGTTAAGCCGTCTTGAAGGCGCAGTTCAAGGATTCGTGCAGGTCGGGGATCCTTCTTTTTTATTTTCGGATCAGTTGTGGGCGTGGACGGCCAGAAGAAATCTAAGGTGGGATTCTTATTGAAGCGCGTGAGTAGATTACGGAACGACCCTACGGTATAGCCACCCCGCGTAGCTGCCTCCTCCACCGAGCATCCTTCATAATGATAGGCTCGGAGGGCTTCATACTGACGCATTGACAGACCACCGGGATGCTGGAAAAAGTCCAAGCGTTTACTCATCAGGCCACCATAAAACCCTGTACTTCAGGAGCACAGATGAAGATGCAGGTAAATATGGAAAATCTTCATTCATTAGGATTTTTCACCTCCGTCATGTGATCATCCCTAAGAGTAATCAACGAAAATCATCCCAATTGAACGATTCTTTAAGGTCATTAAAATGTGACCAGTCAATGATCCCCTCGTGCTGGAGTCTGCCAACGACAATTCCAGTAGCAATGCCCAGTTCTTTAGCAAACGTTTTGATTTCCTGTTCAGTGAAAGAAGAACGTGTTACAAAATCGCTCCACCGTTTGGGTGGAATTAGCAGGTTAGCTGCCCACCGATGGGCTTCTAATTCTATGTCTGCCTCTCCTGTGTCGTTAGATGCATCCAGAAAGATGTTTTTCTTGCTATGAAGCAAGATGTGTGCAGCTTCGTGAAAGAATGTAAACCAGAGATGATCGTTGGATTTGTATCTTCCCGTAAGCTGAATGACGGCAGTCTTAGGATTGGTCCACCAAGCAGCACCACTGAGTGGAGCACCTCTTATGGGCTCTACCAAGACTAACCCAACACCAGCATCATTGCATAATTTTTGTGCATCATTCAAGGCATCAACTAAAGGCTTGCGTGTCAGCTCACGGATACGTCGGACCGTAGTACTGAACTCACTTTTGCAGTAGGGTAGGCATAACTGCTCTTCAGCTTTGATTACTCCAATTTGAAGTAACGTTGACCAAACCTTGGGATCACTCTTGAATGAGGGGGAATGCCGGAGTGCCGCTTTGGGGTGACGATAGATAACATCCCAAGCATCTGTGGAGGCAATCCGAAAAAATGCAAGCAGTGTAGAAACTTGATCAGCGGTCGTTTTGGGTTGGGAAATATACCCGCGTTTGACCAAATGGTTAATGGGGAATCCACGAACCCATTCAGATTCTTCTTCGGCCTTCTTTGCTTCAGCTTCACGAGCCAAAAAGAGTTGGTATTTGGATTCAATATTGACCCATATTTGAGCATTCAATCCAAGAACTTTTTCAAATTGTAGAGCAGTGGCAGGCTCTATGGGAGCTTTTCCCGCAATGATCTCGCTGATGAGTTTGGGCGATCGGTTACAGCGTTGAGCAAACTCAGCCTGGGAATAGCCTCTGGCTTGAAGATGATCTTCAAGCATCCACCCAGGGGGAATTCCATATTGTGGTTCCCACTTCAGATTAGAATCCGACATAATCAGTAATAGAAAAAAGGTTTAATGGTCATCTGTCACTTCAATGATGGTAATCCTTGTCACATTTGCAAGATCAATTCCACCATCGTTCTTTCGTGGAACTAGATCATGATTTACCTCAAAGATGGGACGGAATGGATGAACAAGATTGATTGCAAATTGCTCAGAGCGATCTCTAACAAGTTGATGCATTCTCTCTGGAGGATTGTAGGATACCAATGAAAGATTTTGCATATCTTCCAATAATGACATTCGGGCAGAAATAACGTTGGGAATTATGTACGTGAGTGCCCGAACTCAGTTATAAGCCAACTGTGCATAGATGGAATGGGAATCGTGTATTTGCCATGTGCGGTTGCTGTAATGACACCCTGTCGTAGTGCACGGGTGAAGATATCCATAATTTGCTCTTCCGTATACACTTCTTTCAGTGCATTCTCAATGACACTGCGAGTGGTTGAGCCTCCCACAGGAATAGGCTCAAAAACGCCTGCAATGCACCTTAATGCCTCCCAATCAAAATCATGTGTGCGTTCTTCGTAGTACGCCACTTGTGTAGCCCGCCCGTATGTGACAACATCCTTGAGGTCCGAGTCCGAAGGTGCGTGATGAAGCGTGGCCACCTTGGTGGCAGCAGCCCCCGAATAGCAAACGATATGCTGGGGCCATCCGTGCGTTTTCATTGAGATGGGCTGTACCCACTGCTCAGGAATATCTATGCCAGTCTCCCCAAGTACATATGCACGAATCACATCACGGCTGGACTCCATGCTTAGAGCACCGATCCGTGCTCTGTTCTCATTCGTAATACGGGACACTCCGAATGAACTAAGTACCTGCCTAGATGTGTCTAATCCACCCGCAAGCAGAACGATGGGGTGTCCCAATTTCCCCTTGTGTAACAATCCCATCGCTGCACCTGCCACCTTCCTGTCTTCGGAGATGTCAGCAATGGTTGATAGTTCTTGTGCCTCGTCCAGAACCAGCAGGAGCGGCCTTGTACTGGCGGCCTCTCTCATGACATCTGCGATTGCTGCCCCCAAGATACGTGATGATCCCCAACTTTGCTGTATCACTTTGGCATCAATGGATGTTGATCGTGCCGTGCTATGCTTTAGTTTCACAGAGAGACACTTTGCCATGAGAAGGGGGCTAGTGAAGTGTTCTGGTGTGATATCCATCTTTACGTTCCACCCAAGGTCTTCTGCATCTTCGCCCAGTGCATACAAGAGTGCTGATTTTCCTGCACCTGGTGCACCCGTGACAAGGAGAGTAGAGCCTCCGTTGATGGCTTCGTAGTGATTAAGGCGCCCCAGGAAGCGAGAACGTATCTCACCGCGTCCATGGAAGTACTTAGACCGTCCACGATCATCGGGGGGAATATGGTGATGCATGTGGGCTGAACTCTGGAGATATGTATCCATTTGAATACGCACATCCTTGCCCCAAGTTCAATCAGGCATGACGCATCTGCTCTGCGGTCGCTTCGTAGAAACACATAGCACCATATGTCAGAGATGCTGACCGCCTCTGTTTTTTGTATAACGCTCGAAAATGTAGGGCTCTCACGTATATAATCCCCATAATTTTTCTGCCATTCTTGCCCCAAAGGACTTTACTAAACCATGTGCCTTGATAAATATTTGTAGAAGCCCCCGACTTTTAAATCGTATATCCATAGAGCGTTACCAAATACGTAATGGTTCACACTCGAAAATTAGACCGTGGATATTCATCACCAAATATTGATTTATATTCAATGTCTATCGTAAACCATTTATCCATGTTCATTGGTAGCATCTTGCCTATGGCGGGGAATCTTCAATCATCTTCGTTTCAATCGTCCACGATCTTCTAAAACTTGAATAAGGGCAGGTAAAAAGAGTAATGCAGCTAAAAGTGTCGTTCCAATTCCAACCACTGCAAGAGATCCCACTGTATTCAACCCCGGATGAAAACTCAGCAAGAGTCCGCCAAATCCAACCATCGTGGTGACGGCCCCCATGGTCACATGCTCTCCAGTTGAGCGCAGGGTATGCCATAATGCACCAGCCCCCTCTTCCCGATAGCGATGCACTAAATGGGCGCCCGCATCATTGCCGATTCCAATAATTGCTGGGATCACAAAGAGATTGTAGAAATTCAGGCGCATTCCGAAGAATTGCATAAACAAAATCAACCAGATAATTCCTACAATCAGGGGTAACATAGCCAGAAGTGCCCAACGAAACTGTCCAAAGTTGATCCACATTAAAAGCATTACAATCACGAGAGTAGCAAGGACCATGTAAGGACTTTCCTGTTGCATCAGTCGAAGAACATCTGCCGCAACAATGGATGTTGATCCTGCATGATAGGTTTTGCCATCTTCGGTAACAATATTGGAGACATCCTCTGCAAATGCCATGGACTTACGCCCATCAGACAGTCCAACTGCGGGTACAATAGTAATATAACCGCCCAATTCGCCCGATTTTGAAATAAAGCGTCTGCTGATGATTTCAGGAACATCTTCCACGGTGATGGGAGTGCGTGTCTGTGCCGCTCTACGGATACGATCGACACTCTGATCTCCGGCAAAGACGGGATCCGTCAGTAGTGAATCTCGGATCAATGCAATTCGTTGGATCCGCTGATTCTGCCTTTCAGGAGTCAGAGGAAAGCGGTCCTGCAAGGTCTCAACATCACGTATGGTGGTACGAAAACTATCTGCGTCAATGACTTGCAACACGGTATCCTCTTCCATTCGTTGACGTAAGGCCTGTGCCACTGAGAGAGCTTCTTGGGGATGATCAACAACAATATAGGCAGGATTTCTACGATTAAAATCTGTGTAGGCCGAGGCTGCTTTCGCATTCAATGCTGCCCAGTCCTCATAGACAGGCTCCAAAACACCAAACCGATATTCAAACTCGGTTCGTGGTGCCATAAACAAGGCAACAGCGGTCACTGCAATACATCCCACCAATAGTCCACGAGCACCCACCAATAGACCAGTCACACTTTGTTGAGCAGGGTGCTCACGTTCAAAATGCAGGATCTTCCAACGCTCACAAATGACCAATAGGGAAGGTAGAATGTGTAGAGTACAGATCAGGGCAATCAGAACACCTGTTCCTGCAAGAAATCCAAATTCACTAAACCCTTTGAAGTCAGCGGCCATCAAAACAAAAAGTGCGGCTGCAGTAGTAAGAGCACCCACGGCAATGGCCTGTCCAGTGCTCATAAAGGTCTTTTCGATTGCATCGCTTACGCTATGTCCAGATCCTCGCTCCTCAATATAACGGGCATAAAAATGAATTCCGTAGTCGATCCCCAACCCAAATAACACCAATCCTAAGGTTGAACTGAATAGATTCAGGGTTTCAAAAACCAAAAAGCCAATGGCTGCGGTCCAGGCCAAACTCATCAGCAGAGGTATCCCAATCAATGCAGCGGTAACTGGGGCTCTCGCAAGTTGAGACCAAATCGCATTCCGTCCTCGGAGTTGAATGGCTTTCACGAAAAAGTATGCCATCAAAACCAACAGTACAGCCATTGCTCCTGCACCGAAAGAACCGATCACATCGTCGGTGATGGCCCGGATCTCGGTCCGATACCTCCATAATCGACCCGCAAGATAGGTTTCCATATCGGGGTGATAGGATGCGGGACGGACCGTTTGGATCACATTTTCCAATTGGGCATAGATGGATTCAATGTAACCCACATCGGTGGATGAACCAGCAACGAAAAAACGAGCTACCAGAATTGTGCTATCTGAATTGACGAGATATTCAGGCCCCACAATCTGATTATAGACCTCTTCAAGGGTCTCAGCGTCTGTATCCTCTTCCACTTCTTCTTCGTCATCAAGGCTGAAAAAAAATGGATTGGCCTCTAGCTTGACCTCTACAATTTTATCTTCCAGCCAGGTTGTCAGCGTGTTTAATTCATCATCTGTGGCAAAATACAATCCATTGTTTGCCATGAATTCAGTATCCCGTCTCAACTCCTGACGCACAAAAATTGGATCATTCTGAACGGAATCTCGGAGCAACATAGCGGGTGGGATGACCGCTTCGGCGAAGGCTAAATTTGCCTCAAAAGAGGGACTTTCAATCGCAAGATCGATCGATACATCACCAGCTCCAATGGTTTCACGAATCTTTTCCAGAGACTGCACACTGGGGTACGACTCAGGAATCAGATGGGCAAAGTCTGGGTCAATGGTCAGCTTGCTCGCTAGGAGAATACTGCCGATTGAAATCAGCAGTGCAGCTCCAAGAAAAAGAAAAGGGTATCGCACCACGATGCGAATCCAGCCGTGCAATCTTGCAAAGAGGAATGTCATTCTTCTGAAGCGATTATAATATCATCAAAATAAACATCTGCCTCGCCGTCAGTATTGTCAGAATCACTCCAGATCATTATATAGATTGGATTTCCAGAGGGTTCTTTGTTAAAGAGCATCTGGTAGTCATCGGCGACATTCCGTTGAACCTCAATCCATTCTCCCAAACCCTCCGATGCAGTGGAAACCACCACGACATGAAGCTTTCCATATCGATGCCGACTGCCGATGGGAAGGGTACTGCTGTAGGTATACTTGATGGTGCAGGGTCGTCCAAGCCAGTCACTGCATGGGAAAGCAACATACAGGGCCGCACCCGTATCATTCAGACCTCGTGAGCGTTCGGTTGCTCCATCTGGAAGCTTGTCTGCACGCCAGCGCCAGCGAAGGATCGGAAAATAATTCAGATTCCATGGAAGCAGTGCCCCTTGGGGTAATGCGATCTGAACCGACTCTCCCTGAGTATAGGCTTGAAGGATATTTCCGTTCTCTCCCTGGATTATCTCCACAAAATCATCGGGCTTAGCATGATCCGATGGAATGGGAAGCATACTCCTTGATGCCCGGTCAGGTATTTTCCACATGTAGGGCAGATCGCCCACTTCGTATCTCTCAAAATCCTCAATGACTCGTACCTGTTGAGCAAACCCATCAAGAACAGAAATCCCTGCAAATAAAACCATGGTGATAAGCAATGGCATCTATTTTCATATCTATGAGACAGATTCTTTTGACGCATTCAGATGGGGTTTAGTCACAGAAACAAGATCTGAATTCTTGGGAGGCTGAATGGAAAGGGTGGCGAAAAAGATGAGATTGATTAGCCTGTTCACCAGAGCAACAGCACCAAATAATGCCGCAATATGAGCTTCGGAAACAGTCATTGCACCTGCCATGCTTACAGCAATGGCCATGGTGAGCAGATCCTGACTCGGAATGAACGGAATCTGGTTGATGATAATTGAGACTGCAGCATAGGTAAACCAAATCTCCAGTGGAACTTCTGGCATTGCAAGATGCCACATGGAAATTTCCAGCACCTGCCGAACAACCAATCGTGAAATATGGAGTCCGAAGATGATGCGAGTGGCTTTCCATGGCATGGAAAAGAGCCATCGCCTCCATTTGAAAACGATCACAAGGATCACAATGGTGACTCCTACTGCTCCTATGAGAAAGGCTGAATGGATTCCCGGTATCAGATCGCGTATGTTAACCTGACCTTCCCATGCAAAGAATACGATCAAAATGACCGCGGACAATGTAGAGGCACCTGCGGAAATGATATTCATATCGCGTATACATTCCATCAGGGATCGCCCCGATTGCTGGACATGGTCTTTGGCCCATGTGTAGAGGTAAATTTCTCCTGAGTATCCGAGGACTTCCTTGTTTAAGATTCGCTTCTTGATAAATGCCCGTATGGCGGCGGCAGGAGAAAAATCCCATACCACCCTGTACGCCAAAAACTGCACTGCCGGGAGAAGGAAATACAGCGTGATCAGAAGAAGATAAAACAGTGGATTTCGAGGTAATCCAAGAAATACCTCACGAAATTCCACCTCACGCAGTTGCCAGACCAAGAACGCAATCACGCCAACGGTAAAGGCAATCCGCATCACGCGGGTGATCCGCCTGCCGAGAGATGTGTCTCTCAGTTGTGCCAATTGCTCACGAATTCGCATGGTACATGGGTTTACCGAGCACAAAATTCATGAAAATGGTGCTTTATATTGTATCTTTAACAAATTCATTGTTCCAACGGCCATGAGTCAAAAAGAATCGCGCCATACTTACGATTCCCTAAAGATTGGCGATATTCATGAAATTCATCGTTTTGTGAGTGAAGATGATGTCCTCACCTTTGCCCGGATTACTGGGGATGACAATCCTATTCATGTGGATGAAGAGTATGCTCAGAGCACTCGGTTTGGTCATCGGGTTGTCCACGGGGTGTTACAGTTGGGGCTGATCTCCAAAGTACTAGGACGCGACTTCCCAGGTTCTGGAAGTATCGCTGTTTCCATTTCATGTCGGTTTCTTCGTCCAGTGAGAGTAAACTCCGAAGTTCGTGTTTCGGTCAAGATCATTGAGAAATTGGAAAAGCGCGGCTATGTAAAGGCAGAAACGAACATATATACGGAGAACAATAAATTGGCTCTTGCTGGGGAGGCGACCATTATTCCTCCTCGGGAGGATGCTCCATAACTTGTCCACTCTGAACATGGATGGACTGGTGGGGATGCCCCCAGTTTTTGATTCGTGAGCGTAGTTTTTCTGAATCGGCAGCCGTCAGCAGGCTCTGTCCTGTGGAGTCTCCTCGTAACCATTCAAGGATGACCTCTGTACGTGTAGGGTCAAGAGAATCAAAAACATCATCTAAGAGCAGGATGGGCTTTTCTTCAAGACGATCGTCCAGATAATTGAATTGTGCGATTCTTAGTGCAATGGCAAATGAACGGTGCTGTCCTGTGGATCCAAATCGTCGAACTTCCTGATCATCCAATTTAAAGACCAGTTCATCACGGTGTGGGCCCGTGTTGGTACGTCCCTTGTCGATATCTCGGGGTGTTGATTCAACTAGTGCTGATAGCAAGACAGACTCTGCGTCATCAGCAGATGAGTAGTCTTCTGCGTGAATCGGTCCCTGATATACAATCGATGGTTCTTCAATGGCTTGTCCAAGCTGCTTCCAAGCCTGTTTCAGCTTATCATTGAATTCTGCGATAAATCCAGATCTTTGCACAATAATTCGGCTTCCCAGCTGGGCAAGGATTGCGTTCAATGGTGCAATCAACGATGGATCAATGGGGACTTGATGGCGATGAGAGAGTACCTCATTGCGTTGTTTGAGTGCACGACGATACCGGATCAGATCTCTTAAATGGTTGGGGCTTGCCTGACTCAATATGCCATTGAGAAATTTTCTACGATCATCTGGGCCCCCATAGGTGAGACTTTGATCCCCAGGTACAAAAACGACGATAGGAACGATGCCTACGATGTCGGCCTTACGCTCTGGGGCAACACCATTGAGAAAGATTCGCTTTCCTTCACGCAATGAAACTGCAGTCCGTATCGTTACTTTTTTTCTTACTGTTCCTTCGAACTGCCCTTCCACTTCAAAATAGTCTTGGCCTCGCTGGATGACATAGCGTTCAACACCTGTCAGAAAACTTTTGGTTAAACACAAGTAGTGAATGGCCTCCAGAATATTGGTTTTTCCAGCACCATTAGATCCGTAGAGGAGATTCACTCCCGAAGACAGGTCTATCGTTGAGTTAGAATGCGCTCGCATATTTCGTAGACGGAGAGAGCGCAGAGTCATGGAAGCAGAATCAAAATCTACTCTAAAACGCGAAGGTGGGCAATTCGTTCGGATGCGGGGAACTGCACTGCGGGCTGGGATTCAGATCTTTGACCATGTTGTAATGAACAGTGTCGCTTGCTCCATTCTCTGTGACAAGGGCTAGCATATCGACAGGAATCATTCTTGATCCCTTAGGAAAAGGAAACTTCAGTGTGGTGAATTTTGGGTGCTGTTGACTTTTCTACCTTGATGGTCTTTATCACCTAGAACCGTGAAAACAAGGAGCGTGGATGTTGTATTCAGATAGAGAATATACACGGCTCGTACTTCATGAATATTACAAAATTGCCCCAACATCTATCATAACCACTTCTTGTGTTATCGTCTAATGCCTTTTATAGCAAGAGAGGTCCGATGGCGTTTTGACCATCATCGAAACGCACGGCTTGATGCCAAGTGAGATGGTGTGAAAACGGATGTGCACCAGTCTTCGTGGGAGGCACAAACTCCACTCTGCATGAACCGTTCTGGACTAAAAGAGATTCCAGTTGTGTTAAGGCAGGTACATTCAATACAGCCGAGCCTCTGGCATAGCAACTACTTCAGGACCGTGCCATCAGATCATACAGTGGGTACGTATCGTCTCTTCTTAAGAGCATTGTGGCATCCGCCCCCATAATAGTTAGTCAAGAAACGCTTTCTATGAGCCAGTCAACAAATCCGTCATCCAAGATTGCAGGCAAGATTACCCCATTCGGGGCTGTATCTACGCGTAAGATGGATGTACTTGAAGGTGGTATTGCCATAGGGGAACTATTGGACTACGAGATGTACCGGGTAGGAGTGTGCGATCCGCCAGTGTATCAGAAACCAGTGACGATCAAGCTTACGCGTTATGAATGCCTCTTGCTTATTCGTGCTTTGGAGTAACTACCTTCCACCCCTCTGCATGAACAACAAGAGAAAGAAAATACTGACGTTTCCAGACAGTCCGATGATCCATTCCAGGTGCAAAAGTTGACATCGGACGGGAGCTTGATAGGATCGCAGACCTTGTCAAGCCCTCAGGTGCAAAGTGAGATCATCTGTAATTCTTAAAGACCTTGTTTGCCTCTCAAGAAAGTGACGCACTGCTGGAACTTTCTCATCAGAATGGCCATAAATCACATGAGGAGTTTGGTTAAAGTTGGCCAGTCAGCACCTGCTGTCTGGCTTTTCTTGCTTTTACCAATTGGACCTGAATAGGGTAAAAGTGCGATTTCAGATTCATCTGGCGTGATCATGCCCATAGTGTATGAGCATTATCAGTTTGAACTATCTGCAACGTTGAAAATCCCGAAGGCACTCAAACTCCACTGCCGAGTCAAGTACATCATCAAGGTGAGATCTCTTTTCTAAATGCATAGCCTCGCTTGACATTCTGGTACTGGATTCCACAGCAACCATCTCATTCGTTGCTGGTGGTCTGTGCGTTCATCGTTAATAATGGATGTAATGATCTACCGCCTCAATAGCAGTCGTCATTCGATCATGATGGGATCCTCGGATAGGCACCGTGTGGAGTGAATGCTTTCTGGCTTCGGCCATCAGTAATTGATGAGTTCTTTGACGCTCTGCAGGGCCAGCACGCTGCCCAGGATCAGACACCCAAGGTATATCAGGTTCTGTGAACAAGTAAAGCCCCGATTGACGCTGGAGAGCGGCCTTTTCAATGGGGGGTGGGCATGTGTCAAAATAAATCCGTTGATAGACACAAGTTGTAAAGAGATCGGTATCCAGAAAGAGAACTACATGTGCCCTCTGACGCATCTTTTCGAATAGATCCACTTGTCCATCAGCAATCACAAATACATCAGACTCTTCTGGATCAGAGCCTTTTTCATCTACAAATTGACGCAGAAATTCGGGCACCCAAGTCGTCTTGTAGTGCACTGCCAAAGACCTTGCGAGAGTCGTTTTACCCGTGGATTCAGCCCCCATGATGACAATGCTTGATGGCTGTTTACAGTCTATTGCTTCATGGTTCGCCATTAAAAAGTGAGAGTGTGATCAAGAAAAAAATTCACTGGTGATGGGTTGAATCAAATTCTCATGGAAAATAACTGAGAACATGCTTTGATGATCATTGTACCCCTATTGAGAGTCATGGATTGCATAAGAAAGAGTGTTTTTTTAATTCCCTCATGGGTTGATCATTCAAATTGTTCACAAAATGGTTAAATTTACAATGTTTCAGATCCCAGTGGATAGTGTATTATACAGTGTGATTCTAAACATGCACATCTATTGATAAACCAACGAAGATAATGGAGATAGATGATCAACAGATTGGCCGACTGCTAACTCGTAGGCAAGTCATCCATTTGTTTGGAGCCGGCGTGATTGCAAGTACAGGGGCAACCCATCCAGTGAGGTGCCTGAACCTTCCTGCCTGTATCGTACGGCCAGAACAAACGGAAGGCCCCTTTTTTAAGGATTTTGAACTCCACCGATCTGATCTTCGTGTTGATTTGAGCACCAAATCCGTTCTGTCAGGGATTTCAATACAACTCATTTTTCATGTGTTGAGGGTTGATCAAGATCAATGTACCCCTCTTTCAGATGTCAAAGTTGATCTGTGGCAATGTGATCTCAATGGATATTATTCGGCATTTCGCAATCGAGGGAAAAATTTACGTAAGGAGAATTTTCTACGAGGGTATCAGTTGACCGACTCGGAAGGATTCGCCCAGTTCACGACCATCTTTCCTGGATGGTATTCGGGGAGAACCGTACACATTCATTTGAAACTTTCCATGGAAGTTCATCATGGAAAGGCTTACGAATTTTCAACCCAACTCTATTTTGATGATGCACTGACGGATCATATCTATTCCAACCCTCCATATGATCGTTTGCCAGAGAGGCAAGTCCGTAATTGGAATGATCAAATTTTTCGACGGAATGGAGGACAGCAGTTGATGCTTGATGTATCACCTACGGAGGCTGGATACACTGCTACGTTTCCCATAGGCCTTCACCTTCCTAGTGGAAACTAATCTCACCTCATTGATTTTATCTCATTTCCGATCATTACTGTTGTAACGTGTCATACCATATCAGCAAGGGAATTCATCTCAATCATGGATGAGATGTTTGCTGGCTATTAGCTGTCATGGAAAATAACATTTTTGCGGAAAACTTGCAGTTCTACAAAGGAGTTGGACCATCTCGTGCAGAGGTGCTCTCTCAGGTAGGTGTCACAAACTGCCTTGATCTGCTTCATTATTTTCCTCGCCGCTATTTAGACCACTCCAGTGTCGCACGGATCGTTGAAATCGCTTCAACGGGTGAAACCGTCACCGTTGTTGCGACGGTTCTTCGGGCTGAAATTGTTCGGGGCCGCAATCGCCCCCGTTTGGAGGCAAGGGTGAGAGATGCATGGAATGGACACATGTCCATAGTGTGGTTCAAAGGGTTAAGCTGGATTCAGAAAGCAATCATTCCTGGTCATCAGATTGCATTTACTGGGGAAGTGACTCGGTATGGCAATAAAATGACCATGGTGCATCCTGATTTTGATCGACTGGATGAGGGTGGACCTCAGCTTTCAACGGGCAGAATTATCGCATTGTATCCTGGAGGAGCACGATTGCAAAGTGTGGGGCTGAGCAGTAAAATGTTTAGAGTCATCATTTTTCAGCTCATCAAAAATCGGGGACTGGAATTTCCACATATTCTCCCAGAGTGGATCCAATCTAAATATCAACTGATGGATGGCCGCGTTGCTCTTCGGGCCATTCATTTTCCTAAAAGTCACCAAGAGCTGGAGCTGGCCAAACGTCGTCTGAAGTTTGAAGAGTTGTTCTTTCTACAGATGGTCATCCGTTATTCTCGGAAAAAACGGGCAAAGCTCCAGGGAATTCGTCTGGCAAACCAGCGAACTCGGTATGAAAAATTTATCCATGAGGTGTTACCTTTTGAGCTAACTCAGGGGCAAAAGGATGCACTCCAAACCATTGAAGAAGATATGTCCAGTGGTCATCCGATGTATCGGATGCTGCAGGGAGATGTTGGCTGTGGTAAGACGGTCGTTGCAGTCGCCGCTTTAATTCTTGCGGTGGATAATCAGTTTCAGGGAGCATTTATGGCTCCGACAGAGGTTTTGGCTGAGCAGCAATATAACAGTCTGATGAACTATCTTGCCCCCGTTGGAATCTCGGTTGGACTGTTGATAGGAGGACAAACAAAGCGAACGAGAGAGGACATTCTGAGAAAAATTTCGTCGGGTACCATCGATATAGTTGTCGGAACGCACGCATTGTTCCAGAAACAGGTCACATTCAATCAATTGGCATTGGCGGTCGTTGATGAACAACATCGTTTCGGTGTAGAGCAGCGAGCCAGCTTGGCTGCGAAAGGAAAAAACCCTCACATGCTGTTGATGAGTGCTACACCCATCCCCCGATCATTATCGATGACCATGTACGGGGATCTGAGTATGACGACGATCCGTGAACTTCCAAAAGGACGAAAAAGAATCATTACCCGCTTGCTTTGGGAAACGAAACGGTCGCAAATGGAAGCCATGGTGATAGAGCAACTACGACAGGGATACCAAGCCTACATTGTCTACCCTCAAGTAGAGGAGAGTGAAACCAGTGATTTGAAGAATGCGGAATCTGGGTATAAGGCATGGAAGCAATTGTGTCAACAGTATAGGGTCGGTCTGATCCATGGAAAAATGAAGAGTTCAGAAAAGGAAGAGATCATGGGACAGTTCAAGTCAAAGAAGGTGCAAGTTCTTATTGCCACCACCGTCATTGAAGTAGGTGTTGATACCGCAGATGCTACCATCATGGTCATTGAACATGCGGAGCGATTTGGATTGAGTCAGCTCCACCAGTTACGCGGTCGCGTTGGACGTGGATCACATCAGAGTTATTGTATTTTGATGGCAGACTGGCGGCAATCCGCGGAATCCAAAGAACGATTGCGGGTTATTGAACGTACCACCGATGGTTTCGAGATCAGTGAGGCGGATTTGAAAATTCGAGGGGCTGGTGATTTATTTGGCACACGTCAAAGCGGGTTGCCCGAATTTAAGTTAGCGAGTATAACCGAAGATCTTGATATCATTGAGTATGCACAGCAAGCAGCCTCAGAATTATGGGATAAAGATCAGGATCTTGAGTTACCGGAACATCAATCATTTCGTAGCCATTTTGAAAACTTTGTCCTCAAGAGGATGGAAGGTTACGCACGTACAGGATAAGTGAATATGCAGAAGTATTGGGATCTCTTTGTTAGTGGGTATGAAGCCTACGCCTACTATTTGTGGACAGAAATCACGATTCCTCATTGGCACAACTATCTTTACTGGCTCATTGGCATTAGCCTTTTTTTCTTTGTGTTAGAACTGTTCACCCCATGGCGCAAGGAGCAGCCCAAGTTCCGTCATGATTTCTGGCTGGATTTGTTCTACATGTTTTTCAACTATTTTCTGTTTTCGCTTTTTATTTTCAATGCGGCAAGCATGGTGGTAGTGAATCTTTTTAGTGATGCGTTAGCTGCCATTGGCATTACCAATTTAGTTGCCATTGAGGTGGCCAATCTTCCCGTCTGGGTTCAATTGTTCATTCTCTTTGTGATTCGTGATTTTATCCACTGGAATGTTCATCGGCTGTTACATCGCGTTCCTGCACTATGGGAGTTCCACAAGGTTCATCATTCGGTGGAGGAGATGGGTTTTGCCGCCCACTTACGTTTTCATTGGATGGAGAATGTCGTCTATAATGGGTTGCAGTACATTCCATTGGCGATGATCGGCTTTGGAATTCAAGAGTATTTTATTGTGTATCTGATCACACTGGTCATTGGTCATGCGAATCATAGTAATATCTGGATTCCACTGGGCCCCCTGAAATACATCATCAACAGTCCACAGATGCACATTTGGCATCATGCCAAGCAATGGCCTGAAGGGCATCCGTATGGCATCAACTATGGAATAAGTCTCAGCCTCTGGGATTATCTGTTCAAGACGGCTTCTATTCCACACAGTGGGCGAGATATTGAACTTGGATTTGAGGATATAGAAACCTTCCCTAAGACATTTTTTGGCCAAATCTTTCATGGAATCGGCTTCGATAAGAATAAAGAAAAATCGTAATGATGATGGTTTTCAATGGTTGTTGAAGTACTGATGAAATTTCCCTCACAGTTAAAAAATTTGGTATACAGATGATGCTTTTATTGGGAATTATATACGTGAGTCACCAAGGTTTTATCGAAAGCAAGTGAAAAAATCTGATGCGTCTTTCATGGAATGAGATCCGAACCCGAGCCAGCAAATTCTCTAAAGAATGGAGCAATGCTGTCTACGAAAAGGGAGAAACTCAGAGTTTTTATAACGATTTTTTTGAGATCTTCGATATTCGGCGCCGTAGTGTTGCACGTTATGAAGAGCATGTAGCGAAACTCGACAATCGATCTGGATTTATTGATCTGTTTTGGCCAGGTGTTCTGATGGTTGAACAGAAAAGTGCGGGTCGCGACCTCAAGACCGCCTACGAACAGGCTGGAGAATATTTTGATAGCCTTCCAGAAAGCAAGCGTCCGCGTTATATCTTAGTGAGTGACTTTCAAACCTTTGAGCTTCACGATCTGTCAGAGAGAGAAGTGGTTTCCTTTGCTCTTGAAGATTTGTCCTTAAATGTAGAAGTATTCGGCTTCATTCTTGGGGTTCAGGGCCGAACTTTTCGAGATCAGGATCCAGCCAATATCAGGGCATCTGAGTTAGTCGGATGTCTACACGATAGGCTTGAAGAAACTGGTTATCTTGGACATGATCTGGAGCGACTCCTTGTTCGGATTGTTTTTTGTTTGTTTGGGGATGACACTGGAATTTTTGAACCCCGTGACATATTTCTGGACTTCATTGAGGAGCGTACCAGAGAAGATGGTCTTGATCTCGGTCCTTTGTTGATACAATTGTTTGAGATTCTTAACACACCGAAGGAGCAGCGTTCAAGTAAATTGGACGAGGATCTCAACCGATTCCCCTATATCAATGGGGACTTGTTTGAGGGTTCACTTCAAACCCCTTCGTTCGATTCCGATATGCGCCAAGCTTTAATTGATGCTTGCATGTTCGACTGGTCAGAGATCTCTCCCGCGATCTTTGGTGCTCTCTTTCAATCGGTGATGGATCCACAGGAGCGTCGTACACATGGGGCTCATTATACGAGCGAAAAGAATATCCTTAAGGTGATTGAACCACTTTTCCTAGATGATCTGCGAAGCGATTTTGATCGCCTGCGATCCCGTGGAGACACCCGAAGGCTCACGGATTTAAGACGGTTTCAGAAGAAATTGGGGCAGATGTGCTTCTTTGATCCCTCTTGCGGGTGTGGCAACTTTCTCATTATTGCATACAGGGAGTTACGCCTGCTTGAGATTGAGGTTTTGAAAGAAATACGCAAGAGTCTTAGTAGAGAGGGTCAGAGAGATCTTGAAGCATCTACACTTTCTCTGATTGACGTAGATCAATTTTTTGGGATTGAGATCAGTGAATTTCCAGGTCGTATTGCCGAGATTGCATTGTGGATGATGGACCACATCATGAATAATCGTCTTAGTCTTGAATTCGGTGAGACATTCACTCGAATTCCGCTGGAAGCTTCACCTACTATTGTTCACGGGGATGCACTGGAAATTGACTGGAACTATGTTCTTCCAGCGGAGAGTTGTTCTTTTGTCTTTGGAAACCCCCCATTTGTAGGGTCCAAATATCAAAGCGAGGCTCAGCGTGCACAAGTGCATCGGATCGCCGCAATGGGCAGAAGAAGAGGATCACTTGACTATGTAGCTGCATGGTTTATTAAGGCGGGAGAGTATATCGGTACCGACGGGGAAGGACGAATTGCATTTGTAGCAACCAATTCAATTACACAGGGGGAACAGATAGGCATAAGCGCTAACTTGTTTAGAAATATTTTTCAATTTGCGGATTTCTGCGACGATAATTGTCTCGTATCCCCTCAGAGATGTGA
>JAPOUL010000124.1 GCA_026708685.1 Bacteroidota bacterium | reverse complement strand
AAATGAATGAATTCAACTGAATGAAGCAAGAATGTAGAGATATAAAAATTTAAAAATAGGATTATTATTGACTTAGATGAGAAAGTTATTTTCGAACATGCCCATAGATGGCCTTCTACAAAGGTGAGTGCAGATGAATGCCATTGCCCCGTATCTATTCATTCTGAGAAGAACCTTGATCAATCGCTGATTGATTGACAAAGATCTCTTCTTGCCAGCAGTTTTTTGTGTCCAGATGAAAAATTTCCACGACTTTCATTCGTTGTATAGACTTTACCTCTGGGGTTATTGATTAAATCTTTGTTTTTGAAATCCTGTTGCAAAGATTTATCATTGGAATACAACAAACGAGCCCCGCTGACTTGGGCAAGAGCGATGATATGAGGATCATCGGATTGACAGCACCCCTCATCAGTGAGCTCCATTTCTCTCTGATTGACTGTATCATCTGGTTTTCGTAAAATCTTACCCTGAGATTGAACTGTGGTAACCCAGTGCCTAAATTTTACCGAGGCCCTTGAAAGCTCGGCGGTCAATCTTCCACCTACGACTAAACGCCCCCTACCACTATATATCCAGCGACGGAATTGTAATCCTGCCTCATGATTTTCGTCTCCAAAAACTTCGTGCACAGCGTTTGCATCAATGATAGCACACATTTTTCAGAACCAAATAGACCTGTCCATTTCTTCCATAAAAAATCTTCCATAGCTATTGGGCGTGTTGAGAACATTGCCTAATTCGTCTATTTTGATATTATGAATTTGAACACTGGTATCATTACGTTCAAAGTATAGAATAGACACATCATCTGGTTTTAAATTCGTTTTCTTGTCGCGTACATCCATACGAATCCGATCAATCACATAATTACTGTGAGCCTCAACGATCAATTGCCGTCCTAGACCAGCAATCTCGCAGAATAGAGTTCCCAAAGCCGCTTGGACACTTGGATGAAGGTGTATATCTGGTTGTTGTAGTAATACCATTCTGTGATTTTCTGGTAACAAGAGTTCTGTTAGAATAGGCAAAACTTGACTAATCCCGTATCCAACATCTATCAAATTTTGCTTGGGCCCCTTACGTCTTTTACCGAATTTTCGAATCTGAATCTGAAAAGGGGCACTTCTTGACTTCCCTAAGCGTTTGATACTGATTTCATCAAAGATACCAGCGGTAGATCCAAAGTGTTCTAACTTGTTTTTGAAGTTTATCCATTCTTTGCCACCAGTATACGCCAAATCTGCCATAAGCATTGGAATAGTAGATCCTTCTGGGTCGGAGATCAATCCTTCTGGATCGTACGTCCGTTGGGGCTTGGAACGAGCAGGTGCACTTACAAAAGGCCTATTCTCTTTACGGTCAAAATTTAATAACCCAGAGCTGACGATCACATTTGCATCTTCTTTGGTAAATTCTGGTGAGCCTTGTACTGGGGATAGGGTGGTAATTTTTCCTACCGATTCAGGAAAAGATATTTCTGGAATGGTTGCCAGCGTTAGTCGTCTTGCAAAAAATAACGATGTACTACTATCATGAACATCAATACTTGTGAGTGGTGCTTCCCATCTTCCCCTATGCGTTTTAATCTGAACTCTTGTATTGCCTTCACGATCTTTAAATTCTTCTATCCAAGCACCATTACTCCTTAAACTTGTTCTGACTGGCACGGCCATAGTCTTTTTTTTACCAAATTCAAATGTAGCTTCTAAATTGTTGTCTAATAGAAGTGTCCCTCCAAAGGTGGACACTTGTGGAGTTCTCCCATTATGGCGATAAGCAATCTCTTCAAAGCTTCCAAGGTCAAATGGGTCTTCCTTAAAGTTTGGAATTTGATGGGAATATATACAATCCCATAATGCTCTAATCATGGCTAGAAAAGAGGTCTTGCCAGTACTATTGTCTCCCACAAGCAATGTTAAGGGAGCAAGGTGGGCGACCTGCTTTTCGTGAAAGCAACGAAAGTTTTCAAGTGTGATCTTTTTCATTAAAATCCCTGATTCATCGTGCTACCAACTATCACAAGATCACATCTAATTAAAGAGCATCCAAGGCTACTGAACCTCGTTGCAGATCCATGTAAAAGAATCTGAAATCTACAAAATGAACTTGCGTATTCAACTGTCTTGGGATGATGAAAACTCAATACCAAGAATTATGATTGATCAATTCCGCGACAAGATACTACATATCATCTCGTGTTCGGTTCCAAGTATAAAGAGCATTATGATGTTATTGATCTGATTTAGACTCATTTGAGTTTTGGCTAAATCAAAACAATGTACAAATTTTTTTGTATTACACAAATTCTAAAAACAAATTCCATATGATGGTCTCCGTGTTCGAAAGTGCAGAGTATCTCTGTAATCGTTCTGATTGGAAAATTAGCAATTTACAGGTGCAAAAATTGTTGTTTTTCGCACAGATGATTAGTTTGGGAAAACACAATCAAGAACTCATGAAGGAGGATTTTTTTGCTTGGCATTATGGGCCTGTTAATGCAGAGCTCTATAACGATGTCAAAATTTATGGTCCTTATCCAATTGGTGATATACCCTCAAGCGGGAAAATAGAACCTGTAGGACTTCAGCGATCCGTTTTGGATATCATATTCAGAAATTTTGGGAATTTATCTCCGGCACAATTGGTTCAACTTACCCATTGGGAGCACGGGGCCTGGGCTAAGTATTATACTCCTGATAATAAGAGTATTGTTATTCCAAAGCAGGCGATCAAAGACGAGTATGACTGAACTTAACCCTATTTTTTTCGGGAAAAAGCACAGATTTTCCGCACCATTTG
>JAPOUL010000105.1 GCA_026708685.1 Bacteroidota bacterium | reverse complement strand
TTCCTTAATTTCGTTGCATGAAATTGGAAATAAGCGAATTTTTCTTTACATTTTAACCCAAGTCACACCAGGATTTGCATCCAGACACTGAAATTCCTTGTTCACTTCTGAAGAATGGAGATATTCATGAATCGCACTTCGTAGGATACCTTTACCGATACCATGAATAATTTCTACAGAGGTCAGACCAGATACAGAGCCTTGATCAAGTAGTTTTGTGACTTCTGAGAGTGCTTCGTTGACTTGATATCCTCGCACATCAAGCCGCATCTTTGGTGAAGACATGGATACGTTTCCTTTATTCTTCAAGCGTTTTTCCGTTCTGGGGGTAAGCCGGCAAAGTTCCACCTTCATTCGCATATGACCAGCGGCAACCCGTGCATATCTCCCCTCAATAGAGATGATTTCACATAGAGTGTTCCCCTCATCAATGACTGCGTTCTGCCCTACTTCAAATGTCACTGAAGGCTTGGGTAAGGCTTTACCGGGTTGACTTTTTGCACTGATTCTCTTGCGTACATCGCTTGTCTTTTCTTGTTGATTAAATTGAGATGCATCGGGAATCTGAAATGATTCAACTTGGGCAATTTTTTCTCGGTAACTTTCAAGTAATGATTCCAGTGTAACTTTCTCTTGACCAAGGATTTGACGTGCCCGCTTGAGGAGTGCTGGATTGAATCCCAGACGATTGGCAATCCTCAATGCATAGGAGGATCCTGGAACTCCCTGGCAGAAAGAAAATGTGGGCTGTAGCGTCTTTTCATCAAAATCCATGGAGCCGTTCACTACATATGGAGTCTGATGTGCATACACTTTTAATGAATCATGGTGGGTGGTCACGATAGTTGCTGCACCCGATGCTGTAAAATACTCAAGGATTGCCTGAGCAAGTGCTGCCCCCTGATCGGGATCTGTTCCTGCTCCGATCTCATCCACCAAGAGAAGAGTTCCTTCTGAAGCGACAGTACACATTTGTTTGAGCCCCTGGATCCGTGCACTGAATGTGGACAGATCTAATTCCGTTGACTGGTCATCTCCAATTTCAACAAGGATGTGATTGAACATACCAAAGACTGAATCAGGGTGCACTGGAACAGGAATACCACATCCCAGCATCATCAACATCAATCCGCATGATTTCATGGCAACCGTTTTGCCCCCAGCATTTGGCCCAGTGATGACGATGGTTTGATATTCTTCACCGACCGAAATGGTAAGCGGGACAACGTTCTTGGGCGTGTTGGTCAAACACAGAGAAGGATTTTTCCCTTCTTGGATCTTCAAGGTTGGTTTTTCCGATAGTCTTGGAACGACTCCATCTAACCGAAGGCTGAGCTGAGCTTTGGCATGTAAAAGGTCAATCTTGCCCAAGATCATGAGATTGGTTAAAATAGCATCTGATTGATCTCGTACGATTGAAGTTAATTCTCGCAGGATTCGTTGAATTTCCCGTTGCTCTTTGTGCTCCAGAATTCGAACCTCATTGCCCAGTTCTAGGCATTGTGCTGGTTCAAGATATACAGTTTGACCTGTGGCAGATCTATCATGTACAAACCCTTTGATTTTTCGCTTTGCATCCGCATATAACGGAATGACCATACGACCAGCACGCATGGTGAGTTGGTGTTCAGCGGCATATCCTTGCCGTATAGCCTGATTCAGTACAGAACTTAATTTGGCTCGGAGGGCATCCTGACTTTGGAGTAATTTTCTGCGAATTTTGCGTAATTCACTGGATGCCGAATCCAGAACTCGCCCATTGGGATCTAAGGCCGATTCAATTTGTTCTTCCAACTCTCGTAAAATAACGATGGGGCGAACTGTCTGGGATAGGTTTTTATCATCAGCATCTGATAGAATAGATTGAATTCGGCGACTTGCCCGGCAGACTTTCCGAATCTCATGTAGCGAATCGGGTGAAAGCATGGCCTGCTCTGGTCGGGACTCTTCTATGTGAGACCGTACATCAATAAAATCTTGCAGAGGAAGTGTACTTCCCTGCAATAAGAAGCGTTGAAGGGAATCTGTGAGATGTAGAGACGCATTGCGTGACCCATGATCTATGGTTGGTCGCATCATTCTGAGCTGCTCACGCCCCAGCGAACTGACGATGAAGTCATTGAGCCTCTTGCATACGACATCCCATCCTATTTTAACAGCCGACTTGTCAGAGATCATCATTGGAATATAATTTCAATGGAATAACGATCTGTCCACGGTGATAACTGTATGCCATAAGATGGAATACCTTCTTGAATCTACGTCTATACTACGAAAAAATCACTATTGTATAATGTGAAGTTATTCTCCATAATAACATCTTCCAGCAATGCTCAATCGTTAACAACTGGAATCCACTAATCATATATCATCATCTTGAAAGTCGTTGGACAATCTCCATGTAATTGTTGAAATGAATACTCAAGATGTTGCACATTACCTTTGGAGCTACCAATTGATCTTAATCTTACACTATTGCAACCAGTACGATTGAGACGATAAATATGAACTTGAACTAAACATTGAATACCTATTTATGTTCTATCAACGGAAATTATAGATAAATCCGCAATGATCGACTATATACACCCAGTTGATGATCTTGATCATTAATGAGAGCAGAAGTAGATCCAAAGATTCGTGGATCGTTGTAATCAAAATGTGCAGGCAACTGATTCTATAAAAAGGGTTCTTCCACTTTTTCGGTGGGTTTACCGATTCTGATAGCCTACTGGATATAAATCCAGACCACCGAGATGGAAGTAAATTGCATTCGCAAACCGCTCTTGATTTCGGAATCCTCGTGCACGAACTTTGATCGCTTTAA
>JAPOUL010000132.1 GCA_026708685.1 Bacteroidota bacterium | reverse complement strand
ATCCACAAGATTGTTTTTAAGGAAAGATGGGAAAGTTATTTCTGCACATGCCCTTACGAAGACTTGAGTTGGAAGTGCTCAAAGAAATCTATTCCAAATCTCTCCGATCGGGGCAATCAGAGATTGATCCAACAGAGCTCTCAACGATCAATGTAGATCAGTTTTATGGAATTGAGATCAGTGAATTTCCAGTCAAAATTGCTGAGACGGCCCTATGGATGATGGATCACATCATGAATAATCAACTCAGTCTTGAATTTGGACAGACCTACACACGAATTCCTCTTGAGGCATCCCCTCATATTATTCATGGTGATGCATTGGAGATGGATTGGTCTGAAGTTCTCGATAGTGAAAACTGCTCATACGTTTTTGGCAATCCCCCATTTGGTGGAGCAAAATACCAGAGTAAAGCTCAGAGGGTTCAGGTGCATCAAATTGCTGCATTAGGAAAAAGCGGAGGAACGCTTGATTATGTGGCCGCATGGTTTATTAAAGCGGGAGAGTACATTCAAACGGGTAAGGGGCGAATTGGGTTTGTAGCTACCAATTCCATCTCACAAGGAGAACAGGTAGCCCAGTTATGGCCCATTCTCTTTGATCGTTTTCATCTGGAGATTGCATTTGCACACAGAACCTTTCAATGGGAATCAGATGCTAGGGGAAAGGCCCATGTCTATGTTGTGATCCTTGGGCTTGATCACAAAGAACGGGAGAAACCGGAAAAACGCCTATTCAGTTATCCAGACATCAAAGGAGAACCCCTAGAAAGCGAGCATTCTGTGCTATCGCCATATCTATTTGATGCCAGTGATTTGAAAAACCCGAAAATCAATGTTCGTGAAGTAAGTCAACCCATGAATGGCTTATCTCAGATGATCATTGGTTCTCAACCTATTGATGGAGGGCACTATATTTTTAATGAAAAGAGTAGGAATGAATTTTTAGAGATGGAGCCAGGAGCAACCCAGTTCATGCGACCTTATATTGGAGCACGCGAATTTTTGAATGGAAAGAAGCGGTGGATTCTAGCTTTACATGATGTTCCTCCAAATATATTGGCAACGCTTCCATATGTTCGAGAACGGATAACTAATGTTCGCAATTACCGACAAGTCAGCAAAAGAGTTTCGACAATTAAACTTTCAAAAACCCCTACACTGTACCAAGTGAATACCCTCCCCCATAATCCGTTTCTGGTGATTCCAAGGATTAGTTCTCAGCGGCGTGAGTATATTCCAATTGGGTGGCTTCATCCGCCTGCAATTCCAAGTGATCAAGTACTTGTCTTAAAGAATGCAAGCTTAATTGACTTTGCACTTTTAACTTCGTCCATGCATATGGCATGGATGAGATATATAGCAGGACGACTTGGTAATGGTTATAGATATTCAGTAGGTGTCGTTTACAACACATTTCCATTACCTCCTCAGCCATGTGATCTTGATTCACTGACACCTCTTGCTCAGGCAATCCTGAACATTCGTGATGATTACAAAGACGCAACATTGGCACAGTTATATGACCCAGATCTCATGCCGCCTGATCTACGATCTGCCCATCAGAAACTGGATATTGCGGTAGATAAACTCTATCATAGGGAAGGGTTTGATTCAGAACAAGATCGCGTTCAGTATCTTTTTTGTTTGTATGAAAAGATGATATCGCCCATTGAATAGGTATTGCGTAGGCCAGTCATAATATGTAATCTCATACATGCAAAGAATGATATCAATCACCTAAAAAATTCAGAGCAAGGCTTTATCCGACAAGATCACTAGCGTAGTGTATCCATCCAAGTATTTCAATTGAAGAGAGAATGTAGATTATGAGTCTAAGGTCATCCAAATGTTAACTTGCAAACTTATACCAGAACTAAAACCTGTTTTTTGCCAAAGTCCATTATTGCTATAACAAGCATTAATGAAGTCATCCTCGCTTGGCTGAATAACGATCCAGTACGCCGTAGGGTTTCATAGATTTTTTGGAAGACAAATATTCGCATCCAAGTATTGTTCCTTGTAAGCATAGCCCGTTACAAGTAGGGTGTGCACAGGGCTATTGAGCGTGGGTATGTACGAAATCAACAACGGTGACACCGTCTGTCAGGTAGGTGCACAAGCCATCGAAACCCCGTAAGGATTGACCCAGAATGATCAAAATCCATTTACGATTGAAACCAATATTATTTTAGGGGTGAAGGTGCTTTAGAAAATGGCGTATTCAGACGAAAAGTATCTAACTTGATATTGAGATTTGTGTTTACTGGATCTTACATCGTCAGTCCTGACGGTTCAAAGATCAAGTAATGCATCTATATGACGCAGATCCTCAAGGGAGGGATTCCCACAGGCAGAGCATACCGCGCGGTGAGAGTATGACACATTATAGGTGGTGCTCAAAGCATACTTAAGACGGTAGCAATCAACCAACCGCCGATACCGAGGGCAATTGCGATTCCGCTACCAACCATCGTAATCAGAAGGTTATCCTTTGAGTTCTGAGCATCAATCTTTGTTTCGAGAAGAGTCTTGAGAGACTCAAACTCAGACTTAATACCGGTCGCTAGCATTTCTCTTTGGATTTCTACGAGTTCAAGGGTTTCTGACTCAGACAGATTTCCTTTGTTCATCCATTTTCTCAGCAAGGAAAAAGCCCATGTCTGCAAAAACTCAAATGGAGCGATTTTATCCTCTTTTGCCATCAAACTGAACTGTTTGCGTACTTCACGAATCTTATATAAGATGGTTCTATTTTAGAGTTACAACATATATAATTTCCCAAATATTGGGGATGTCCGAAAATTAGTTGACGTTCGGAATTTTTATCCGATTATAGAGAGACTTCATCTCCTCTCTATGTACAGATTCTATTGAATCCATCGGGGGTATCTTGTGTTCATTTTGCCTCTGGTCG
>JAPOUL010000062.1 GCA_026708685.1 Bacteroidota bacterium | reverse complement strand
CGTAAATTATTTTGAAATTTTCATCTCAAATCAAATTCGCCTTCGAACTTGCGTTGGGAAAGATCTTTCTTTCGTGCTTTTCCGGGGTGCTTCATCTTCACTACCCGAAACCATTTCTCGTGAGAAATACCCTCATCTGGATCCCAACTTCCCTTTTCAAAATGGACGGGCCATGGATCTACCTCTTCATAGAGTACATGGAGTTCAGCAAGTCTTCGTCCTGCATCGGTAAGAATCCAGAACTGTTGAGCATCTTCAGGGAAGGGAATTCTTGGAAGTTCTTTCTGTAAATTTGCCGCGTATTTTTCTCGGTAGGAAGGGACATGGAGTACGCCATAGATGAAGTAGAATAGGTCATCTGACGAAATACCCCCCCCCCATTTTTTCTGTAGGGATGCTACTATATTCTCATTGATTGCACTTTTACGGACATATCCGTAGGAATCAGTTTCAATCTCTGAGTCAAATATTTCTTGTTCTCCTTTTTCATCAGATTTTGAATACAGCCACCGAGGAAAGCATTGACCTGTATTTACGCAACTCAGATCTGGAATACTCTTTATAATAAGGCATGAAAATTTATCAGTATTCCCCCTCCCAGTCACACAAATCGCCAAATTCTCCGCGTCCTCATGTGGGAAGATCTGGGGCATTTGCAGGACTCTTTCATTCATTCGGCGGCTAAAAAACATGTGTGTGCTCGTAAACGGTCGATAGTGAGCAACCATGAACCGCCCTTCGTTTATGGATAACTCTTTATTCTTCGATAAATCATCTTTAACATTAACTGTCCAACTAATCTTCGTTGAATCGTTGTTAACAAAATCCGTAATCTCCCGTGCAGTCATCTACGCCCATGCGTATCATGTTCCAATAGTCTTTGACGCTCACTTTCGTAGAAACGAATCATGGATTGGATGTTCTGGCGCAGGAGAGTTTCTGAAAAGTTATAGCACCATGCATCACGCCCCGTTACTACTCCAAGTGAATAATTCTTAAAGACTACATCTATTGATGAATTCTTCTTATCTCCCAATACCATAAACTTTTCAAAACCTGCCTCCCGTTGGTTCAACCAGTCGTGATGGGCATCGGGTTGAATCTCCACCCATTGGTCTTCTAATCCACCAATCCCTTTGAAAGCTTTGACTTGATTGAGTTTTTCCTCACGGCTTAAGTAATCACCTATATCGTGATACCGTATGGTACATCCTGTACGCTCTGGATTTTTGACCAACAGCGTAATCGCCACTGGTGCCCGTGATCCCGCTCCAAATACTTTGCCCCCTTCCTGTCGGGATCTCTCACCTTGCGTTCTTTGATTCCCCCGCAAATTCAACACATAAATGGAACTAAACTCATCCACTAAACACTTCCGCATGCCATCCATGGCATTTCCGTCAAGCCAGCTGCCATTGGTTACGACTCCAATCACACCGCTGGATCCAATCCGATCTGATGCCCAACGGATAGCTAAGATGTAACTATCGTAAAGATACCTTTTGAGTCCTGCCTTTGAATTTCTCGCATATAAACTCTCAACCCTGCGATTCAGTAATGAATAGGACTGATTTAGTGTAGCATCATTCTGACTTTTTTGTCCTGCACGCCACGGTGGATTCCCTATAATCACTTGGATACCCAAGTCTTTCTGATGCTCAATACGCTCTGAATTTTCAGGCATCAATCCCGCAATCATATCATCCGTTTCATTCAACGAGAACGTGTCGGTTAAAATGATTCCTGAGAACTGCTGGTACTCATCCGATTTGACTTTCTTATGGTACGCAGTTTCAATGTTGACCGCCGCAATATAGTATGCCAGAAGCATGATCTCATTGGCATGGATCTCATGACGGTACTTAATGGGGAGTGCCTCAATTTCAATTAAGTCACTCTGAATCATGCGTGTGATGAAGGTGCCTGTGCCAGTAAATGGATCAAGGATTTCCACACCTTTAGAGGAGAGCGATTTTCCAAATTCATTCCGTAAGATATCATTCACGGAATGGAGAATGAAATCCACAATCTCGATCGGAGTATAGACAACTCCGTATAGATCTGCCGTCTTCTTGAAGGCACCCGAAAAGAAATTGTCATATAAATGATTCAGAAGTTCCAACCGTTTCTTTGGGGTATCCGCCGCTTTGGCTCGGTTAGCTACGCTCTCATAGAACTTGTCAAGAGACTCTATTTCGGTGTCCAAATTCGCAGGTTTCAAAGCCTCCAGCATGGTGTCCATTCCCTTGCTGATGGGGTTTTGACCAACAAATCTTGAGTCAACATGCAGTGCCTCAAATACCGATCTTGTGATCATGTGCTGAGCAAGCATTTCAATCGCGTCTTCTTCCGTGATACCGTCATTCAAATCGTCCCATAATTCAATCAAAAAGTCATCAAATAAATCTTTTGCCTTTGCATGACGATGGATGTATCCTCGGATTCTATCAATATGTTTTTTTGCGATATCAGCAATATCCACAGCCCATAACGACCAATACTTGCGATCTCCACACTTGTGTACGATCTTTGACTTCAATGCATCAATGAATTCAAACGGAATCTTCCCTTGGATATAATCAGGTTCTCCTGGCTCTGGGTTTGACTTGATAATCCTGTCGGGATTTTTTGTGTTTTTCTTCCAGTCACTCAATGAAATGATCCCCAACCGATCTCCTGTCTCCCCCTGTTCCAGTAAATTGATCATCGCATCAAACCGCTCATCATGGGAGCGTATGGCATTAAGCACCTGCCATACCACTTCAAACGTCTTATTGTTGTTGAGTGCCTCTACTGGATCCGTCCCCATGGGGATGACCACGGGTAAAATGATATACCCCATCTGTTTGTGATCACTCTTTCTCATGACACGCCCTACTGCCTGAACAACCTATACCTGACTTTTTCGGGGATGTAGAAACAT
>JAPOUL010000088.1 GCA_026708685.1 Bacteroidota bacterium | reverse complement strand
AACAACACTGAACACCACACGCGAGAAGACCAATAAAAACGCCCCCAGATGGCTTTAAATGGGGTTTTGATGATTTTACCTCAACTCAAACCGCCGAAGTCAAGATGGTTTGGTGCAAGCACTAAATACATGAAAATGCTTTCACCAGCTGGGGGAGTTCCAAAGACACCAGAAGATCTCAAATCAATGCTCTTGAAACAGCTTGCCCCAGAATACGCCAATAGAATCAATGTAGTAGTCATGGATGTGAGCCTTTCCAGTAAATATTCCGAGAATAAACACCACATCTGAATTTTGTATGGGCAGGGGCAGAGACAGCGATTGAAGTTTCATGGAGTGTAGGAGACGACGGTGGCACATATACACCAGACACTTAGATGAGGCATTGAGTCGCTCATTCAACTCCCCTACAATCATCAACCGTCCGCCAATACGCTGGGGCGAACTGGATAATCACAGTGTATTAGTTCATGTACAGATTGAACCTCAAGAATGTTATTTGGCTATCGCGAAGGGCGATAAGCCGAGAGGTTAGGAGCCACCTGTGGCTAATAGCCACCCGCCCACCGCAAGACCCACTGTCAAAGCAACCGAAGCGATTACTATCAGGAAATTGTACTTCGAATTCTGAATGTCAATCTTGGTGTTCTGGGCGTCAATCTTTGACTCCAGACGAGAGATGATATTGATGGATGCCGTGTTCATAATTCGTCAGCGAGTTCGTTAGCTTCGTCTGGATCAAGTCCAAGTTTACGAAGAATTGTGACATACGAGAAAACTCTAAGTTTGAGTTTTTGTCCATGATACACATTAGACCATAGGAGAATGATATTGTTCAGATTCAACCTAAATACCAATCCTTGACTTCAGATCAATTTGAACTTCAAAAATTGGTTCTTACCTGAATTTCTGGTTCAACAGATCTAATTCAACATTGTTTCCGAATACCCAGCAACACGAACATCCACATGATTCATTCTGGGAAACATAATAGAAGTTTTTGCCTTTCAATCCTCCAGCACATGTTGACAACAAGACCAATATCAAAACAGCAACGGAATCACTTCATCATACGACCAATGGTTTGATTTTTGAAAATGCATAGAGATGAGCATTCCACCTGTATTCATGGAAATAGATTATATTAACAGACAAAATCATTTCTATACTGATGGAAACTTGTCATTCGTGCAATTGATGTCATATCAATGATGAAGCTCCGTGAAATCACTTCTGCCTTTGCCAATAGGGTTGACCAACTCTCGGAGTTGCTCGGGAAAATGACTTGGTATCTGACACTCGCGATGGTGATGGCTGGTGCCTACAATGCACTGGTACGTTCATTATCAGGTTGGGCACATCTGGATCCTTCAGACGGGGAGATCCTTCAGAAAACCCTGTACTGGATTGGAGAAATTGCACGTCAAGGAAGCTCCAATACATTTATTGAACTTCAGTGGTATCTCTTCAGTGTGGTGTTCCTCATCGGCGGCGCATACGCACTCAAAGCGGATGCACATGTACGGGTCGATATACTGTACAACCGTCTCTCAGTGAAGGGAAAGGCGTGGATCAATATAGTTGGAACCATTATTTTTCTTCTTCCATTCTGTGCATTGATGCTGTGGACCTCCTGGCCCGTTGTCGTTGATTCATGGGTTCGGCTGGAAGGATCTGCGGATCCCGGTGGATTACCTCGCTATCCACTGTTAACCATGGTGCCACTTGCATTTATACTATTGATGGTTCAGGGGCTGGCCACGGCGGCCCGTGAAGTGCTACAACTGCTTTCTTCTAAAGATGCCCGGACTTGAGTGGTTGGCACCGCTGATGTTTGCGGTGGCTTTGATACTCATCTTTTCTGGTTACCCGGTTGCCTTTGCACTGGGTGGCACCTCTCTGGTATTTGCGATCATCGGCGTGAGCTCAGGCTATTTTGACTGGCACTTAATGCTTGCTTTGCCCGATCGGTTGTTTGGCATTATGTCCAACTATACCCTCTTGGCCATTCCCTTTTTTATCTTCATGGGGGCGATGCTGGAAAAGAGCCATCTTGCCAGAGATCTACTCCATACCATTGGACTCCTGTTCGGTCCAATACGCGGCGGATTGACCATTGCCGTCATCTTCGTTGGTGTACTTCTGGCAGCGGCAACAGGGATCGTGGGGGCAAGTGTAGTTGCCATGGGAATGATCTCGCTCCCCGTCATGCTCAGTAATGGATATTCAAAAGAGCTTTCTGCAGGAGTCATTACGGCTACCGGGACCCTTGGGCAAATCATTCCTCCAAGTATCGTTCTTGTTGTTCTTGCCGACCAACTGGGAGTCTCTGTCGGTGACCTCTTCATCGGTGCTCTCGTTCCAGGAATTCTACTTGCAGTTCTCTATGCGGCATATGCAACTGGCATTGCCGTCTTCAAACCGTCTGCCGCTCCTGCAATCCCAAAAAAGGCACGAGATGTGGAGCACGGAGAGCTCCTTCGAAAAGTCTTCTTTGTGATGCTCCCCCCTCTCCTATTGATCTTCGTTGTACTTGGGAGCATTTTTGCTGGAATCGCTACACCTACAGAATCAGGTGCTCTGGGAGCAGTGGGAGCAATGGGTCTGGCGGCACTGAATCGCCGACTCAACATGACGGCCCTCAAGCGTACAATGGAGGAAACGGCAAAACTCACATCTATGGTCATGATGCTATTGATAGCATCTACTGCATTCGCATTGATTTTTAGGGGGCTTGATGGTGGGATATGGATTGAAGATCTTCTGATTAATCTCCCCGGTGGAGTGATTGGCTTTCTCATTCTTGCAAATCTGTCGATCTTCATACTGGGATTCTTTATTGATTTCTTTGAAATTGCATTTATCATTATCCCATTGATGGTGGTGCCTGCAGCTCATTTGCTGAGCCCAATGTTGGGTGTCCCAGAAACGACTGCACTAGTGTGGTTTGGAGTCATGGTGGGAATGAATCTGCAAACATCGTTTCTCACCCCTCCCTTTGGATTCGCACTCTTTTATTTACGAGGGGTCGCACCACCCGAAATTACCACAGGGGCCATTTATCGCGGAGTCATCCCGTTCATCGGAATCCAAGTAGTAGGATTGATTCTATTAATTCTGATTCCTGAACTCGTTCTCTGGGCACTATAGCAATTTATGAATCGGAGCGAAGATGCCGATTCATGTAGGAAATCATCGCGTATTCTGCGGTATGCATCCACTGATCTGAATCCTGACGCCATGCAAGAAAGGAATCGTGAACCTGTGCAAAAACAGAATCCAGTCGCTCCTGTCCCAGTAGATCCTGAGAGGCGGAATAGGCTGCATTCATGACATCGTCTGGGAAGGGCTTTAGTTCAACATTAGAGTCATGGATGATCCGCTGAAGTGCAGGTGGATTTAAAGCGTCGTACCTCGTGAGCATGGTCTGGTTGGCTTCGGCCATGGAGGCCTCCAGAGCTGCCTGATACGACAGTGGCAGATCCGCCATGGCCGCCTGATTGATAAAGAATGAGAGATTGGCTGACGGCTCCCACCATCCCGGAAAGTAGTAGTAGCGTGCAACTTGGTTGAACCCAAGTTTTTCATCATCATAGGGGCCAACCCATTCGGCCGCGTCAATGGCACCGCGGTCAAGTGCAGGATAGATCTCACCGCCGGGGATCTGTTGCACAGACACCCCCAACTGATCCATTACACGCCCGCCTAAACCCGGAATTCGCATCGACAATCCCTTCAGATCGTTCAGGCTATTGATTTCCCGGTTAAACCAGCCACCCATTTGGGCACCAGTATTTCCACCAGGATAATTGAGCACTTCATAATCGGCAAACAGTTGTCTTAGGATATCTTGACCACCTCCTTGATAGACCCAGCTGTTATACTGGCGGGCGGTCAATCCAAATGGAACGGTGGTTTCAAAGGCGAAGGCAGGATTTTTACCGATATAGTAGTACCCGGCGGAGTGCCCCATTTCAACGGTTCTCTTCTGCACAGAATCTAGAACTTCAAATGCCGGAACGATTTCTCCCGCTGGATAGACGCGTATCACAAATCGTCCGTCGGTGAGCTCACTGACCCGTTGACTCATCACCTCAGCGGCAGCATAAATGGTATCGAGAGAACGGGCAAAGCTGGAGGCAAGCGTCCAGCGAACATTGGGCGTGCCCGTCTGAATCGCTGGTGCGTCAGTATTCTGTGTGCTACATCCGGCAAGGAGGGTTCCAGCAGCCGTTCCTGCGACTGCTTTGCCTATAAATTGTCTGCGTTTCATGCTATCCTCTGGGTCTTAGGGGGCGCATCACCACCTCTGAAATCAAATAGTTATTCGGGGCCTGCAGGACATGAATCACGGTCGACGCAATATCCTCAGGTTGCATAGGATTCGGGGCTCCTTGAGAACCAGCAACACTGGCGAATTCGGTTTCGACACTACCCGGACAGATACAGGAAACCTTGATACCATCGCCTCGAAGCTCTTTCATCGTTGCCTCACTAAATCCGCGTAATCCAAATTTGGTTGCATTATAGGCACTCAAGTGTGCATTACCGACGAGGCCAGCCACGGAGGCAATGTGTAGAATATGTCCACCAAAGCCCGTTCGTTGATTCTGTGCTTTCATGATGGGAACCGCGGCACGAGTACACAGATAAACACCTGTCAAATTGGTATCAATCTGCAGATCCCAGTCCATTTTTGTCTGGGACTCAACTGGAGAAAATCGCCCAAGTCCAGCATTGTTAATCAGTATATCCAATTGATCCAATCCACTGAATGCATCGTTCACAGCAGATTCATTGGTCACATCACATTCTATGGGGTGGAATTCGGGGCCTAACTCTGACTGCAGGGACTGGAGCCTGTCAAACCTGCGTGCAAGACCGTACACCGTAGAGCCATGTTGGATCAACTGTCGAGCAAACGCACTTCCAAGGCCACTGCTAGCTCCAGTGACAACGGCTACTTTTTGACTTAGATTCATTCGCAACGGAATTTGAAATAATCTTGAACCCTTCCTATCTATACCTGTTCACACCATCGTAAATGAACAAAGATTTTGCACGTCATATTGCTTGGACCAGTGATGATCCGCTGGGGGTTGAAGTCATTACTGCGGAGGGACCCTATCTCCACCTGAAGAACGGTCGCAGATTGATTGACTTGATCAGCGGGATTGCTGTGTCATCCATTGGGCACCGACATCCCAGCGTTTTAAATGCCATTCAAGAACAGCTCAATCGACACTTACATGTGATGGTCTATGGGGAGTTCATACAGGAACCACAAGTGAAGTTCGCCAGAAAGTTGACCAGTGTTCTACCTTCGTCGCTTGACTGCGTGTACTTTACCATGTCGGGAACTGAGGCGAACGAAGGGGCTCTCAAACTGGCAAAGAAATACTCAGGACGTACTAGGATGATCGCTTTTGAGCGGTCCTATCATGGAGATACACATGGATCCTTAAGTGTAACGGGCAGGACCATCTATCAGGATCCATTTCGCCCCCTGCTACCAGATGTCTGTTTTCTGCCGTTTGGGGATTTTGAATCTCTCAGTAGAATTGACGAACAGGTTGCATGTGTGATTGCGGAGCCCATTCAAGGGGAGGGAGGAATGCGGGTGCCTCCGTCAGGCTGGTTTCAAACCCTCCGTGCTAGATGTGATCATACAGGTGCACTCCTCATCATGGATGAAATTCAGACGGGATTCGGTCGGACGGGTTCTCTCTTTGCGTTTGAACATGAAGGAATTGTTCCAGACATTCTAACCCTTGCCAAAGCCATGGGTGGAGGAATGCCTCTCGGAGCGTTCGTATCCAGTGCTAAAGTGATGGATACACTCAGGCGCAATCCTCCGCTTAGTCATGTGACAACCTTTGGTGGGCACCCTGTATCCTGTGCGGCTGCTGATGCTACATTACAGGTTTTGCTCAGAGAGAATCTTTCCAATCGTGCTCAGTGGATTGGTGAAACCATTCGTCAAAGACTCAAACACTCTCCAAAGATCACGGAGGTACGAGGTAAAGGTGCAATGCTTGGGCTTGATGTAGGCACAGACTCCAATGCTCAGCAGGTTGTGAACCATTGTCTTGATCATGGTGTACTACTTGGTTGGACACTTCATTCAGGTAGCGTCATTCGACTTGCCCCTCCACTCAATATACCAGAGGATGTCCTCCATGAAGCGATGGATGTAATTACCACAGCACTCTGTCACTGAACAGTCCTTGTGCATTCATCTCACGACAGTCTTGGATATCATCATTTTTGTTCAGGGTATTCAGACCAATACACATCAATCTTCATTGATTAATATTGTGGTGATATGCATAATTTTAAGGTAGAATTTTGTTTGAGATGGTTTGTGCGACGGATCTGTGGTTCTAATATGCTGACAATAAGGTCAGTTGAACCCAATCAAAGGAAGGTTCATTTTGAGTCCTGTAAAGAATTTCTAATGGAGTACTCAATAATTGGAACAATCGGTGTCCAATTGGATAATTACCATGACCATTTACTGATCTGATGCCTGGTATACCCAAGAACACCAAGACTGAAAACGAACGTACTCTCAACTTCTGGGAGCGGTTGTACTTACCGGAAATTTTCAAGGGACTTGCGTACAGTTTCCGCAAGATGATCCGAGAACCTTCCTACACGACCGAATACCCCGATGAACTGTGGGAGCCACCGGATTCCTATCGCGGCAGACCCGTTCTCGTTGAAGAGGAAGGGAAGCCACGTTGTGTATCGTGCAATCTGTGTGCAAAAGCATGCCCGCCTATGGCGATCTCCATGCAGTCCAAAGAAGTGGATGATCCTAACAGCAGTAAAGAACGTGAACCCGCATGGTTTGAAATCAACATGCTACGCTGTATTTACTGCGGATTTTGTGAAGAGGTATGCCCGGAGGAAGCGATCGTCATGTCAAAAGAATATGACCTTACGTTTCAAGACAGAGACGAGGCAATCTTTGGACTCGATCGCTTGTTAGTCCCATCGGAGCGTCTCACGGATCGCCTTGAGTATCTGGAGGAATCCCGCAACCAGCAGGAGAATGAAGAGCCATGGCAGCACCGCAAGGATAACAACCTCCACAGTCTGCGTGATCGGGAGTATGTACAGGATTTGGCTGAACATCAAATGCCCACACTGAAAAACACACATTTGCGATCCGAACAGCCGATTGCTTCTGAAAATACCTGGGAAGGTCGTCCACCGTCAGACCATGGCTGACACGGGTTCTCAGCAACGCAGGACCGACTTGCTTGAACAAATGCGTTACCTCATTGACGAGGTCACTGCATTACGAGAGGTGATGTCGAGAATGCATGAATCCCAGATCACCAACACCGAGAGAGGCCCATCGGTCAAACAACGCTACGGAGCGATCATCATGCGAGATAGCAATGAACTGCTACCAGCACTGAAAAAACTCGTCGGGGTCAAGAGGACAAAGAAGAAACGGAACCGTGACTGGAATCAAATTCCCTTGGAAGAGATTCTTTCAGAATTGAAATCGGCTCGTCAATCCGTAGTGGAAACCATCCTTGCCCTTGATGAAACCCATTGGAATCAAGAGATCACTTCGGGCATCAATGTCTATCAATTGTTGCTGAATGCATCTCACAAAGACGCGGACACCCTTCGTGAAATTGCACAACTTCTCTATCGTGATTTTTCATGACGGCACAACGCAGAAAAAAGCAGTCGGCCGTTGAAATCTATCAGGAAATTCAGCAAGACTTTCAGCAAGACAGAATCAAGCCGGTGTATCTCTTTTATGGAGATGAGTCGTACCTCTCTGATCAGCTGCAAGCTACCCTGATTGATCAGGTATTACTACCAGAGGATAGAGATTTTAACTTAGATATTCTACAGGGAGATGAAATAACAGCCCAGTCGGCCTACAATATTTGTCAGATGGTTCCGATGATGGTAGAGCGACGGGTTGTTGTGATTCGGGGATTTGATCAGATCAGGGGCAATAAGCTATTCGCCTCTCTTGCGAAGCAGCCCAACCCTGCGGCCGTGGTCCTGTTAATCTGTGACGGGAATCCCCGATTCAATGCGGATCCATATCGTGCATTGAAAAAAAATTCAGAAGCCGTTCAAGTTGCTGAATTTGCTCCGCTCTGGAAAAATCAGGCGATGAAGTTTGCCCGAGACTATGCAGCTGGACAGGGATGCCAGCTTGAGCCAGGTGTGGTTCAGATATTGATTGAGTTTTTGGGGACAAGTCTGGCACTGATTGTTCAGGAAATCGAGAAACTCATCACCTATATTGGCGATCGGACTCCCAGAGTGATTCAGAAGGAGGATGTGATCCAAGCGAGTGGACAAACCCGTGATATCAATGTGTTTGAACTTCAGGATGCAATCAGTCAACGCAGGGCCATAGATGCTCACCGCATTACGGCTCAGCTGCTATCAAGTGCATCTTCACGACCTGGAGAAGCCATACGGATTGTGGCTATCCTGACGGGTTATTTTGTACGTCTGTGGAAATTGCATGAAGCACGAAGGAGGAGAGTTCCAAGATCAGAGATGGCTAAACAATTGGGGGTGCCTCCTACGATCTTGAACAAGTATTTTGATGCTGCCAATGTGTGGTCACTCCATGATGTGAAGCATGCCATGCAACTGCTATTAAGTGTCGACTGCGAAATCAAAGGCCTCTCAAAACGCAGCCCCCAGCTCATCATGACCTTACTGATCACTCAACTTCTGGCCGAACCCTTACGCCCTCATCAACGATGAGGTGAGCTTCCATTTTTACCAATCACGACTTAAGGATACTTGTATATCCATAAATCATCGATACAATGATCCCGTGATAAGAATTCAAATATTGTGTGAAAGTGATGCAAACCTGCCTAATGCTCAATAAACCTTAGTGGTGGACGAATTGCTGAGTGACGATAGTATCAACATCTTGGATGGTACCACTTGGGTCGTATTCGTGGATGAATCCTTGGCTTGCCCATCACATCAAACCTTTCCACAGGACTCAGAGATGATGGAGTCATCTTCAATCACCGTCCAAAAAGATGTATGCTTTCAGATTCAGTTGCATTGATCATGAACGAGTCATGCGACTGGAATCCATCGTAGGGAGGACTGCAAGTGACATCTTTCGTCAAGTACGCTTGTAGATAGGATGATTGTCACGATCCAGATTGCAGGGTGCTTCCACGACTATTGTTCACGCTTTGAACCTTTTGCAGATCAACGGAGTTTACCCCCTTTATGCTCCTCATTCTCCGTATGGGGCTCTTAGCTCAGTGGTTTAGAGCGCTCGCCTCACACGCGAGAGGTCACAGGTTCGAATCCCGTAGGGCCCACCACGAATGTTATCCTTTTCATGAAATGCTAAAATCAACAATTCTTATCCTGTTGATGATTGGGTTGATGCCTGATTCCAATGCCAATGATGTTGCCCGTATGGACGAATTTGGAACATCCATTGCCATGGGTGACGGTTACTTATTTATTTCTGAAACGGGTGGATTTCAAAGCCCAGGAACTGTGCACATCTACATACAGGGAGAGGATCAGCAATGGGTTCTCAACCAATCCCTGCAAGGTTTAGATGCCCAAGTGGGTGATAGATTTGGGACAGCGATTGCATACAGTGATGGTGTCCTTGCCGTTGCGGATGGCTCAAAGGTGTATGTATTTGAACACGATCATCAATCTATAGGCAGTTTTGTACAGTCTGCCTTGCTCACCTCTTCCGCTCCCACATTCGGCAGTGGTGCTCTCGCACTGGATCAGGGCTGGCTAGCGGTAGGCACATCTTTGAGGAATGGATTCACGGGGCCCGTCTATCTTTACTCAAACAGTGAACAGGGAGAGTGGACCCAACAAGCACTTCTTGAAGAACCTTCCGTCTGGGAAGATTCCATGTTTGGTGTTGCCCTCTCTATGGATCAGGGCTCACTTCTGGTAGGAGCCCCCAACGCATGTGAAGCCTATTTGTACGCTTATATGGACGGTCAGTGGGGGCTGTCAGCAGCACTCCCCTGCGGAGAGTTGGGTCAAGACTCCATGTTTGGAATGTCCCTAGATCTCAAGGGATCTCTTGCTGTGATTACGGCTCCCAGAGCGAACGACTATTCTGGTGTTGTCAATGTATGGCATCCCAGTGAGCTGGACCCGCCTAAATGGATATCGATCGGCTCTATCGTTTCGCGAGATCAGAATGTGCCCTATATGATGGGCTCACATGTTCACATCCTGGATGAACAACAAATCATTGTGGGAGCACCTGTTCTAGGACGAATGGATGATGGTACCGCAGAGCCGAATGTACGCATCTATTCTCCTTCAGAGGGTGGATACTGGGATGCACCATATACGACACTGCCAGACATTGTGCTCACTCCTCGCTCCGTCATAGAATCCAATGGAGCCATGTTGACCATTGGCATGCCTTCCAGTGCGTACGGAGAGGGTACGGCTCAACTAATGACCCTTGATGCTGGTACGTGGAAGAAAGCACAGGAACTCTTTTATGTAGGACAGCAGATGCCTCGGCAAGCAGGGATGTCCTGTGGTTTGGATGGAATGGCTGGCGAATTTGACTGTGGGCGAGTAGATCTTGTTTCCTTTCTGCCGAACGAAGAGATGGACATGAATCGGGGAGTGCGTCTCAATGATGTGTGGGGATGGACCGATCCCGAAACCGCAATTGAATATGGACTGGTTGGGCATATGGAAGGCACGGCCTTTATTGATTTAAGCAATCCAGCACTGCCGAAGTACCTTGGCACTCTTCCGCGTACAGAAGGCTCCCCGGGAAGTACCTGGCGTGACATCAAGGTGTATCAGGATCATGCCTATATCGTTGCCGATCGTGCTAAAACGCATGGAATGCAGATTTTTGACTTGAGGCAGCTCAGAGACCTCACCGACCCCCCTGTTGAGTTTGAAGCCACAGCACATTATGACCTGATCCACAGTGCTCACAACATTGTGATTAACGAAGAAACTGGTTTTGGTTTTGCCGTTGGAGCTTCAGGAGGCGGGAATACATGTGGCGGTGGACTTCACATGATAGATCTTCGTGAACCTCAGTCTCCAGAGTTTGTGGGATGTTTTGCGGATGAGACGACGGGACGGGGCAGAACGGGCTACAGCCATGATGCACAGTGCGTGATCTATCATGGACCTGATTCCAATTATGCTGGACGAGAAATCTGTTTTGGTGCTAACGAGACCGCACTCAGCATTGCCGATGTCACCGATAAGGAAAATCCAGTTTCCATTGCATCAGCCACCTACCCCAATGCCACCTATGTGCATCAGGGATGGCTGACCGAAGATCACACCTATTTCTTTCAGAATGACGAACTAGATGAACTCGCTGGTAATGTTGAAAAGACGCGTACAATGGTGTGGGATGTCAGCGAATTGAGCGATCCGATCATGATACGTGAATTCTTCGGACCCACCTCAGCGACAGACCACAATCTATACATACATGGTGATGTGATGTATCAGACCAATAACGCTGTTGGTTTACGGATCATTGATATATCCTCCCCCGAAGATCCGTTGGACATTGGACATTTTGATACCACACCCTATGGCTTTGACGATGCCGGATTTAATGGGACATGGAGCAGTTATCCCTATTTTGACAGTGGTATGATCATTGTTACGAGTCGTAGAGAAGGCTTGTTTGTTCTAAAAAAACAGTCACTTGATATTTAGTCTGCAGAAAATCATGATTGGAATTGGATCATTAAGGCTATCAACTGTGTAAACGTTTTCAAGAACCTAAAACGCATTACCTGAAGCACTTTTACTGGAAGACACCCTATGTACGTTTCCCGTCGCCAGCGGATGCTGGATCAATATCTAAAGGAGATCGGCCAGATTGACTTGGTGACTCCCGCAGAAGAGGCAGAACTTGCCCGGCGCATCAAACAAGGAGATGAAGACGCTTTGTTGAAGTTGACGCGTGCGAATCTCCGATTTGTTGTATCGGTCGCAAAAAAATTTCAAGGACAAGGTCTTCATCTCACCGATCTGATCAATGAAGGCAATTATGGACTGATTAAAGCAGCCAAGCGTTTTGATGAAACGCGGGGCTTCAAGTTCATTTCCTATGCAGTCTGGTGGATACGCCAGTCGATTCTCCAAGCTCTTGCAGAGCAGGGGCGCGTCGTGCGTCTTCCACTGAATCAAATCGGCACGATCAGCAAGATTCGAAAAAGCAGTGCCCGGCTGTCTCAGGAACATGAGCGGGATCCAAATCTGGACGAGCTGTCGATGGATCTTCAAATTGACATTGAAAAGATTCGCAGTGCAATGCAGCGCACAAGTCGTCATCTCAGCATGGATGCCCCCTTCAATGATGAAGACGAGAATAGCCTGCTGGATGTGCTTCCCAGTGATGAAGTTGCACCGCCCGATGATCCCCTTCGCGGCGAATCCCTCAAGATTGATATCGAAGTGGCCCTTAGTACGCTATGTCCACGCGAAGCCGAAATCACTAGACTTTTTTTTGGAGTCGGTCGTGAACATCCGTTGACGCTAGAGGAAATCGGACTTCGGTTTGATCTGACTCGTGAACGGGTTCGCCAGATCAAGGAAAAAGCGATCCGAAAACTCAGACAGAAGCACCGTCACGAACACCTCAAGTTCCACACACGATAGCCAGTGGAATCCATCATATTATGGATTCGTCTATAAAATGTAACCATTCACAAAAATGAAACGTACTACATCAAGGGTGTCTTGTTACAGATGATCAATTGTCCACTCACCCGTCTACTACTTAGCTCCATTGCAGGATGACCTCAAAACTATTTATACGCTGTTTTTGTATGGCTCTTTGTGCCTTGATTGCACAGCCCTCTATTACAAAAGCTCAGCAAACGATCACCTTTCAGGAGGCGGTTCGAATTGCACTGGATCAAAATACGCAACTGCGACAGAGTGCCAATCAGGTTCGCATCAGTGAGATCAATGTTCAGTCGGCACGAGCTGCATTTTTGCCGAATTTCAATTTAAGCAGTGGTACAGGGACCAATTTCGGACTTTCTTTTGATACCAATGTAGGGGAGCTACGCACAACGCGTAATACTCGCTTTAACGTGAATGCATTTAGTTCGGTGAACATCTTTGACGGGTTTCAATCTCAGGCATCACTGCGCCAAAGTCGGCTTGCGGTTGAGTCAGACGATCTGAGATTGAATCGGCAGCGCCAGTTCGTTGTTTTTCAGGTCGCCAGTCAATTTCTTGCATACATTTCGGCGGCGGAACAGATTAAGGTGCAACAAGAAAATCTGATAGCTGCAACCCAGCTGCTATCGCAGATTGAGGAATTTGTACGCGTGGGCACTCGTCCTGTCTCCGATCTATACCAGCAACAGGCGAATGTGGAACAAGCCGAACTTGCCATCCTGCAAACCGAGCAACTGGTTCAGATCTCCGAGGCAAACCTACTTCAGATTCTTCGCTTGGATCCTTTGGGTTCCTATGAGTTCATTGTTCCCGATCTGACTGAAGATGCCTTCATCCCCGAAGATCTTGATCTTACAGATCTCTTCATGCGTGCTCAACAGCAACGTGGAGATCTGCGTGCTCAGGAAGTTGCTGTTGACGCAGCTGCCCAGGGGTTACGTCTTGCACGAAGTAGCAGCTTGCCCCAGTTGAGTTTCTCAGCGGGTGCTGGGTCCAGTTTTAACAGTGGGATTGAACAAGTGGGATTTATCGATCAATTGGACCGAAACTTTTCTCAATCTGTCTCTCTGTCACTGAACCTTCCAGTGTTTAACCGCTTGAGGACTCGCACACAGGTTCAGCGTGCTCAGGTCTCTTATGATAATGCTAAACTGAATGTGGAAGCCATTGAGCAACAAATCGGGGTGGAGATTCGCCAAGCCTACCTTGACTATTTGACTGCAGAGAAACAGCTTGACGTATCCAGACGGCAGCTGGAATTTCGTGAACAGGCACTGGAGGCTGCTCGTGAACGCTACAATGTAGGTGCGGCCACGCTTGTAGAGCTGACGCAGGCACAGTCCGATTTTGTACAGGCATCACAGGATGAAGTCACCGCCAAGTATACTATTTTTGTACGGAAACGGCTGATTCGTTACTACACGGGAGAGCTGAATCCGACCCTTCCATTATTTGATTAAAGACTATGGCGAAGAAAAAGAATCGCACGCGTACCATCCTGATCATCATTGGGATTATCATCGTTCTGATGATCATCCTTGGATTCATCGGACAACGGTTCAGGGGGCCGAATGCAACCAGAGTAGAAATCGTCAATGCACAGGTACGAACCGTGACCCAGACCGTGACCGCTTCGGGACGTGTCCAGCCCGAAGTTGAGATTGTCATCAGTCCTGATGTCTCTGGCGAAATCGTTCATCTACCCGTCGTTGAAGGCCAGCAGGTACTGAAAGGCGAAGTGCTTGCACGAATCAAGGCAGACTTTTACGTGGCACAAGTAGAGCAGGCCGAAGCACAGCTCTCGCAGTCCAAGGCGAATCTTGCACAACGAGAGGCAAACCTGCTGTTGCAAGAGTTGACTCTTGAGCGGCAGCGTCAATTATATGAGGCCCAAGTCATTCCTCTGGACCAATATGAACAGAGCGATACCGAGTACAAGATTGCACAAGCAGACTTGAATGCCGCACAGTTCAATGTAGAGAGTTCTGAAGCACGTCTGCGTGAGTTTCGAGAGCAACTCCGAAAGACAGTACTCTATGCTCCCATGTCTGGAACGATCAGCCAACTCAATATTGAGCTGGGCGAACGTGTGACTGGGAATGAACTCCAGATCGGTACCTCCGTGATGACCGTGGCCCGCCTTGATCAGATGGAACTTGAAGTTGAAGTGAGTGAAAATGATGTGGTTAATGTAGCCCTTGGAGATACAGCATCTATTGAGGTGGATGCCTATCCCGAACGTCAGTTCAGAGGAGTGGTCACTGAAATTGCCAACTCAGCCCGACTTCAGGGAAGTACATTTCAGGAGCAAGTGACCAACTTCCCCGTCAAGATTCGTATCCTTGATCCTCATAACGCTGAGGCAAGAGACATTGGCACCACGGATGCCGGGCTCCTAGGCGAAACTCCCGCTGTTGAAGACTATCCAAGTTTTCGACCTGGAATGAGTGGCACGGTTGACATTTTTACCAATACCGTTGCAGATGTGCTAACGGTTCCGATTCAGGCGGTTACGGTACGTGATTTTGCCCCGATTGAACGTGCAAGAAAACGAAAAGCATCCGATGATGCACCATCAGATTCAACGGACGATCCTGTGGAATTCGATTCTCAGCAAGAGGATCTGCAGCGGATGGTCTTCATGGTTCGTGAGGACATGACCATTGAGGCGATGCCCGTCTCTACGGGGCTAGCGGATGACCGATTCATTGAAATTCAATCGGGGATAGAAGGCGGGACCAGAGTTGTCAATGGACCTTACAGTGCAGTGAGTCGAGAGTTAAGCGATGGAGATGTGGTGGAAGAGCGTGAAAGTCGGGAGATCTGATCTATGGAGAACGGAGCAGATCATCAAGCCCTCATTGAGTTGATTGATGTAAAAAAGATCTATAAGATGGGGGTGGAACTTATCCGGGCTCTTGATGGGGTCAGCATTGAGGTCTATCCTAACGAGTATGTTGCAGTCATGGGGCCTAGTGGATCAGGTAAGTCTACTCTCATGAATATGATCGGATGCTTGGATACACCCTCGGAAGGAAGCTATTATCTGAGGGGACAGAATGTCGGAGAAATGGTCGATGATGAGCTGGCTGAAATCCGTAATCGTGAAGTTGGTTTTGTCTTTCAGACCTTCAATCTATTGCCCCGTGTGAACTGCCTCCAGAATGTTGAACTGCCTCTGATCTATAGCGGCAAAACCCGGAATCAGCGACGACAGATGGCAGAGCGTGCACTGGATCAAGTGGGCCTGTCGGACCGAGTTACTCACAAGCCCAACGAACTGTCAGGAGGACAGCGTCAGCGTGTGGCGGTTGCTCGGGCTCTGGTCAATAACCCCGCATTGGTGCTAGCGGACGAACCCACAGGGAATCTTGACACGAAAACTGGACAGGAAATCATGCTTCTGTTTGAGACGCTCTACAGAAGAGGCAATACGTTGATGGTCGTTACCCATGAAGAAGAGGTTGCTCATCACGCACGGCGCATCGTTCGTTTACGCGATGGGCTGGTAGAAAGTGATGTGCGGGTTGAAAATCCGATCCTTGCACATCAGGAGACCGAGTCCATAGAAGTCGTCTAGCGATAGAACATCGTTTGACTTACGAAGTGTACTGTGGACGATGCCCTCATGAAGAAGTGCAGTCCACGGCTTCATCAATTTGCACGAATCGAATTGGATCAGGTCGTTGAGGAATTCGGATCACTTCAAAAGGAATTCCCACCGCGTAGGAAGGTCTGCAGTCGTCCCCGGGTGAAAATAATCGATACGTTGCCACAAGGGTATCCCGCAGGCTCTCTACCAGTTCAAACCGCAGATCATATCCTCCCGAATTCACTTTGACAGCCGCCAAAAGGAGAGTTTCCAATTCAAAGTTTACGGATGTGAAGGAGACAATGGGTTGGAGAGAATCTGAATAGGACATCCAAGTGGTGGAATCTGTAATCACAGCTGTGACCGTTGTATCCAAAGAAGCCTGCAACCCACGCCCAACCGACCCAAAAGAGATCAGCTCAGCCAAATCCTCTTCGGTATATTGAGGGCTGTTTTGTGAAGATTCACAGGCAGAAATGCCTAAACATAAAACGGATAGACAAAAAAGGAAACCTAACGATCTCATAGGAGTTATACGGGTTTTTCGGAGTAACTTTACAAAAAATACAAAATTTTGATGGCAATCAAAACCGTTGATGTTGATTCGCTGGTGGATCAGACAGGGAATCTGTTTGAGACCGTTGCAATTTTATCCAAACGCTCCCGTCAGGTTGCAATCCGTATGAAGTCTGATCTTGATACGCGTTTGGCCTATTTTGAGGGATTTGATCCAGAACTGGAGGATCCCAAATTTCAGCAAGAGCAACGTATGATCTCCATGAAGCATGAGGTCAAACCGAAACCTACAGAAGTTGCAATTGAGGAGATGTTTGAGTCCGAAGTTTATTTTCGGGATCCCACAAGTGACGTTTAAGATCTAACTGGATAATTGGCCGGCTTATGGATGGCCTCAACCAGGAAGGGATAGCAGAACACATTTCTGTTCGTGGTGCACGGGTGCACAACCTGAAGAATTTGGATGTGGACATCCCGCGTGATGCCTTGGTCGTAGTGACCGGGCTTTCGGGTTCTGGCAAGAGTTCGCTTGCCTTTGATACCGTCTACTCTGAAGGTCAGCGACGATTTCTTGAAAGTCTGAGTGCCTATGCCCGACAGTTTGTTGGGATGCCCGAACGTCCCGATGTTGACCATATTGAAGGACTTTCTCCCGTCATTGCGATTGACCAGAAAACCGTCTCTCGCAATCCTCGATCGACAGTTGGTACGGTAACGGAAATTTATGATTTTCTGCGCCTGCTGTATGCGCGTGCAGCCACCTCATTCTCCTCTGTATCGGGCAAGCCTCTGGTTCGCCAGTCCACCACCGAAATCACTGAAGCCGTCCAGTCGTACCCCGTTGGGGCGAAAATCAATATCCTTGCCCCCGTGGTGAAAGATCGAAAAGGACACTATCAGGATCTTTTCCAGAGACTGTTCAAACAGGGCTATGCCAAAGTTCGCGTAGACGGACAGATCAAAAATATCACACCTGGCATGAAGGTCGCCAGGTATAAGGTGCATACCATTGAGGTTGTGGTTGACCGTCTTTTAATTGAGGAGGAGATGGAAGACCGGATTGCACGATCGGTCAAAACAGCCTTAGAGATGGGTGAGGGGGTGTTGATTGTGACCGAAGACAGCAAAGAGGATCGTATCTTCAGTCGCTTTCTGTACGATCCAGACACGGGCCAGTCGTATCCAGAGGCCATCCCTAAAACCTTCTCATTTAATACTCCTTCTTCGGCCTGCAGTCACTGTGGAGGATTAGGGGTGATTGATTCATGGGATGAGTCCATGCTCATCCCTGATCGCTCCCTATCGATTGAGGACGGAGCGATTGAGGTCATGGAGTTATGGACCTACTCGCCATTTTTTTATGGAGTAAAAGAAATGCTGAAGGTTCATCGGATCAAATACAGTACTCCGGTGAAAAAGATTCCAGAGGAAATTTGGTTTCAGGTTCTTCACGGCACTCCATCGGGCTATCTTGAAGGTAGGAGGGCTGTCACATTCACGCAGGTGCGGGGTCTTTTCGTTGAACTCAACGAAATCTATAATTTGAGGGCCAATAAAAAAGAAAAAGCTCTCCTAGACCCTTACCGAGTCAAAAAGATTTGCTCTTTCTGCAATGGTGCACGTTTGTCTGAACAGGCCCTTTCGTATCGTATTGATGGAAAATCCATTGCCGATTTGGTTCAGATGAATCTGATCCAGCTGCGTCAATTCTTGAATAACGTCACCTTTGGCAAGCGTCAGGCTCTGATCGCCGCTCCGATCATCAAGGAGGTACGAGAGCGATTATCTTTCATGATTGATGTGGGTGTGGGTTATTTGACACTGGATCGCACTGCAGTTTCCTTATCGGGGGGTGAAAGTCAAAGAATTCGATTGGCCACTCAGATTGGTTCTCAGCTTACGGGGGTGCTTTATGTTCTTGATGAACCCTCTATTGGGTTGCACGCACGCGATAACCGTCGTCTCATCAATTCGTTGAGAAAGCTCCGTGACCTTGGGAATTCTGTAGTGGTGGTGGAGCATGATCGCGATATGATAGAATCCGCTGACTATATCATTGACTTGGGGCCAGGTGCTGGGGAGCAGGGGGGAGAGGTCGTATGCGAGGGGCCGCCTGATGCACTGGAGTCCAATCCTCAAGTTGGACAGGGCCTTACCCTTCCCTACTTGAATGGCGAGCGTTGTATTGAAATTCCTGAAAAACGTCGTCAGGTCACCGATAAAGCCATTGTTCTATCGGGTGCTTCGGGCAATAATCTCAAAGATGTGACGGTCCAGATTCCATTGGGTCTGTTTGTATGTGTGACGGGAGTCAGTGGTTCGGGTAAGAGTTCGCTGATCAACCAGACCCTGGTGCCTGCACTTGATTCACTCATCGCTGGTGTGCATTCGGCAAAAAAACTTCCCTACAAAAAAATTGAAGGATACCAGCACATCAAGAAGTCCATTAATATTGATCAAAAACCAATCGGACGAACTCCCCGGTCCAATCCATCTACGTATATCACTTTGTTTACAGCCATTCGCGAATTGTTTGCGAATACGACGTTAGCAAAATCAAGGGGATACAAGCCCGGTCGTTTTTCATTTAACGTGCAGGGTGGACGTTGTGAGACATGCTCTGGGGCAGGCATTGACCGTTTAGAGATGAACTTTCTCTCTGATGTGTATGTGGAGTGTGAGACATGCAAGGGGATGCGCTATAATCAGGATACGCTTGAGATTCTCTACAAGGGAAAGAATATCTCGGAGGTCTTGAATATGCGGGTCTCAGAGGCGGCCGCTTTTTTTGCCAATATCCCCAAGATCTCTCGGAAGTTGGACACGTTGCTTTCGGTTGGGCTTGGATATATCCGTCTGGGGCAGCCGTCTACAACGATTTCTGGGGGCGAAGCACAACGAGTGAAACTCGCCAAGGAGCTTTCTCGGATTGGGCGGGGAAACACGCTTTATCTGTTGGATGAGCCAACCACAGGGTTGCATTTTGAGGATATTCGAATGCTCATGGACGTGTTGCAGAAACTGGTGGATAAAGGGAATACGGTCCTGGTGATTGAGCATAATCCAGATGTCATCAAGGTTGCGGACTACATTGTCGATATGGGGCCAGAGGGTGGTGAAGATGGGGGAGAGATTCTTTTTGCTGGCAGTCCTGAGGAAATGAGTCAACAGGATACGTATACTGGGCATCTCTTAAAAGAGGTCTTTTCAGATGAGAGATGTTCATGACGCGAATGTACTGTGTAATATCGGTGCAGTCGCTAATTATTTTATTGAATGTTCTCAAAGGGATGATGTTGTCCTCACGAATTTATCAATGCAAAAACTATTATATTTTGCATACGGATGGATCATGGGTTATACAGAAAAAAAATTGTTTTATGACCGGATTGAGGCATGGCACTATGGACCAGTTGTTCCATCATTATATCACCAATTAAAGCAATACGGCCATCATCAGATTTCTCGTAAAATCGTGGAATACGATTATGACACAAAAGAATTTTTTAGTTGGAATATGCGAAGAGGAACCGCTCTGCGGAAAATGATGGGAAAAGTATGGGATCGCTATAAGTCATTACCACCTCAGGCAATCACAGCACTCACACATAAATATGGAACTCCCTGGTCTGATACAGTCAAGCAAAACGGTTATAATGCTGAAATTTCAGATGAGTTAATCTACAGGCATTTTTCAGAAATTCTTATCAAGTTAAACCTCAAAGAAGGTGTCAAACCCTTAGCTTCAACCCACTGAAGAAAAGGAATTTGCAGAGTCCCCGACACAGGATGATCATAGCACTGAAGCGATACTGCTAAAAAATAAAAGGCGGATAGCTATGTCCATGTACAACAGTGGACGGATATACTGTATTCAATTTGCAAAAAAGTGCTTACTGTATCGCCTTACTAATCATGTTGCATGATATCATTTCGCTGCTATGGTATAGATTTCATCGACAATAAAAATCGTAGTCCATGTCAGTTCAGTTAAAATCAAATTCATTGAAGACTAACATAGTGTAATGAACACTGTAGGATGACGATTGAAAGTTGACTCTGACATACTTTTTTCATCCTATGCTGGAACAATTTTTGCCAGAAAGCATCAAATCATCCGTGATCACGAGGTGATCATCAGATTCTGGACATGAGGTGATGTTGTAGTTGCCTATAAATCGTCAAGGAGACCTTCATTCCTTGGGATACCAATACAAATGAATGTCTCCTGTTAGCAACTCAGATTCAGTCACACAAACTACGGGTAAGATGACAGTCATTAGGTTTTCGATTGGCTTGATCTTGAGTGCTGGTCTGATTTCACAGGTGTTCGCACAAGGATCACCTGCAGACTCGTTATTTGTGCTTGGGGAGGTTTATGTGCAATTGGCTGACGGACTGTCGCCAGGAGTCAAAAGTAGAAAGATAGGATCAAGTGGGTTTGATCATACAGCTGAAAAATATGGGTTTTATGCGGTGAACAAATCATTCCCCTCTCTAAATAAGATTGCACACAAGACGGACAAATTTTCGGACTTGGAGTCGATATACACTGTTTATTTTGATGAGATCCATTCGCCAGTGCAGGTTGCGTCTGCACTTAGTCTGGATCCAAATGTCATCTATGCAGAGCCTAAATTGATTCGATTTACCCAGTATGCTGACCTGATTACCATCCCGGATGATCCTCTGTTTGAAACATATCAATCAAAATATTTTGAATTATTGCATCTACCAGAAGCATGGGACATCGTCAAAGGGGAGCAAGGAGATGCACTCATTGCGATTGTAGATGATGGCGTGTATTGGAAACATGAAGATCTCTTAGCTAACGTCTGGACCAACCCCCAGGAAGTGCCAAGTAATGGAATTGATGATGATCAGAATGGGTATGTAGATGATGTACATGGGTATGACTTTGGTCAAGATCGCCCCTATGATCCCGGCGAATTTATACATCCAGATCATGGTGAACATGGCACCGCTGTAGCTGCAGTGGCGGTTGCAGTTACCGATAATGGAATCGGAATGTCTGGAAGTAGTTGGAACGCTCGTTTTATATCTATAGGGACTCAGTGCGATTTTGGAGGTGGGATTTGTGATGCCAGCGAAGCCATCGTGTATGCTGCAACTCTCGGGGCAGATATCATTAATGCCAGTTTCGGTGGATCAGGATATTCCAGAACAGAGTCGTTAGTGATTCAGGCGGCTTCGGATATGGGATCGTTAGTGATTGCAGCCGCTGGGAACGAGGGCTGGAATGTAGACTGGACCCCTTCGTATCCTGCGGATTACCCGCGTGTACTGTCGGTGGGAGGAACATCAAACGATTTTGACATGGTGTTCTTTAATTATGGTACGAATGTGGACGTATATGCAGCTGGCATGCGTTTAACCGCACCCTATCAGGGTGATTACAGCCATGGTTGGCGGGGCACATCGTTTTCTACTCCGTTAGTTTCTGGTGTCGCTGCACTGGTGAAAACTGCTTTCCCGAGTTATGGGGCCGATCAGATCCGAGAGCAGATACGATTCACATCAGATCCAATAGAATCCTCAAATATACCCGAGTTTGAAGGACTATTGGGGTTTGGCAGGGTAAATGCGTTTCGAGCAGTAACCGAAACAGACATAGCAGGCGTTGTACTGGATACAGTTGAAATTGGCATTGATGGTAATGGATGGCATCTTGGCGCTACTGGACATGTCAACCTTAGAGTGCATAGCTACCTACGGGGAGCGGGAGATGTGGAGGTCAGGATCATAGAAGCACCAGATGCCATTGAATTTACAGAGAGAACCCTGATGGTTGGAAATGTGCCAAGTGGAGATTCAAAAACGGTTGCACTCCCGTTTACTGTCACAAAAAGTCCAAAGTATCGCACAACAGAATTATATGTGATTGAGGTGCAGAGCGGGGATGAAGTTCAGAGAAAGTCCATCCAAAGCCCCATTGATGGATGGGAGATTAAAGGGGTTACAGGTGAACAGTTGGCATTTGATGTAACCTCAGAGGGGAATATTGGGTTTCTGGACCGGAATCAGGTATATCTGCGTAGGTTTTCTCATGGTAGAGGAATTCACTTCAAAGGAGCACAGCATTTGTTAAACGAAGCTGGACTTATTCTGGGCACAGGCCCGAATCAGGTATCCAGATCTGTGGTGGGGATTGAAAGAGTCCATAACAATATACACTTTAGGCCAAAGCCCAATACTGGAATAAAGATTCAATCTCCAGGAAAAATAACGCCATGGGAAGCCGAAGTCAAATTGTTAGATACAAAGTCCCCTAACCCCACAGGCCTTGAGGTTCGCCAGAAAATATATTTTGACCCTGAAGGCAGCAATTCTAGTTTTGCTATACTGCATTATATCGTTAGCAATGCAACGAGTAGCCCGGTCAAGAATTTGCATATCGGCATGCTCTTTGACTGGATCATCTCTGAATTCAGGAACGATGATCTAACAGGGTATGACTTAGGCAGAGACATTGGATACCAGTATACAGAAGTTGAGCAGAGACCCGTAATGGGTGCAAAAGTACTTACCAGTCATGCAGATAAACATTTTACAGTATATGACTCAGGGATCTATCCATTCCCTCATTCCGAGTGGGCGTGGTGGTTCATGAGTGAAGGTGTAGAGTCGCCTCCAAGTTTTGCCTCCTACTGGGGGCAGGTTTTTGGAACTGGTCCTTATACTATGATTCAACCTGGCGACAGTGTCGAAGCGGCATTTGCTTTCTTTGGAGGTGATTCTATCAATGATATACTACTCAATGGAGATCGAGCACAGGCATTTTGGGATTCTCGCATCAGTAACCAAGCACAGGTTCAATTTCTACGGATTGATTCAGAGATGGCAATGGATATATATGTGAATCATCAACGGATCATTGAGCATTGGCAACCAGAAGCTGCTACGAAATTCATGCCATTGGATTCTGGTGATTCGGTGATAGAATTGAGGTACGCTGGGGACTCCAAAACATCTGAACCCATTGCCTCAACAACATTCCACCTTAACAGGGCTACCAGTTATCATATGGTGTTTTCGGGTTTGTCTTCGCAGTTCATTAGGGTAGCAGATGCCCGTCAGGTGGCTATTTCTCCAGAGATGATAGAATTCCGTGCAATGCATACAATCATGGATGCTCCTGATGTGGAGTTAAGGGTTCTCCATCATCACAGTCATGATCAGATCATCACCGTACACGTTCCGTCAGGAGGCATGTCCAACTACGTTACATTACCCCCAAATCAGTATTTAGGGCTCGTCCATAAATAACTTATACAAAACATTATAATTTAATTCATTTTATCTTTTCTGTTATTTTATTTTTTCTCATCAATGATT
>JAPOUL010000047.1 GCA_026708685.1 Bacteroidota bacterium | reverse complement strand
TGGACGCAATATGACGAGCTGCCTTGGCACGATGTTATCTCCCGTAACGCGATCAGTATCTGTACAATTTGAAGCATTTGATGTAGAGTTTTCAGATGAAACCGCAGAGGATCCCCACACATCAGATACCTCCATAGAAGCTCGTTTCCAATCATCAGGTGAATCCCACTGATCAATCTTAAGTGCACTACTCTCGGATATACATGCCAAGAGTGCTACACACAGAAAGACAAATTGAAGGACTACACGATCTCGCCATACTTTATCCAAGTACATGAGCACCAAGTCGTTTTAAGTAGGGTTTCAGACGCAAGTGATTTTGAAAATCACGAATTTCCAGATACCCAAAGGAGGAGGGAATAGTCGGGTATCCAGTAATGCTCACAAAAAGAATGGAGGTCTCAGGTTTTTCTAAGAGCTCAGGAATTCCGTAAGGATATATGGGGAACGAGCTTCTACCCCCCCCCATTTTTTTTGTGGAAATGTTGCTCTGGAGTCCCTTAAATGCATTGGATTAGAGTTGCCGGGCACGTTTGCGAACGGCACGAACGAATGACCTGTCTCAAGCAGAGAAACCATGATTAAGGGAAGTAGAAAATTCTGGGAATTATATCCATGAGTAACAGACTCATAAATTCATTTGACGGGATCTTGGAGTCCCTAACGGAAACGCTCCTCCCCGTCCATTCATACACCTGTTACATGGTGCAGACATCGCCAATCCCAGACGTAACATCCTCAAGATACAACATAACGGCCAAAATATCAAATAGGTACTTTTGGATATAATTTCCAAAATTCTGGTGGAGTGCGAAGGGAGAATTTACGTTCTATCAGAGCCCACCCACCATCAAGTTCTCACTTGATCGGGACATTGTAAGTAGAACCGTGGTATTTGTTTCGCTTGTCAGCAAAAATTTTAGACCAATAGATCAAATGTCTCAAAAAAAGAGTCTATCCCCCTTCTCATTCATCTCAACCTTTGATCTCAGCTAAACCGTTACCTTGCTCAAATTCGGAGTATCTCTTCTGAAAATGTCGCGATTTTACGGAAAAACCCTTCTGAATTTGGCTAAAAATGAGTACATTAGGATTCATTTTTCGTTCAAATACACACCAATCGTATGGGGATAACCTACAAAACTGTACCTCAACCGAATCTTCTGCTTTTTCCTGTTCAAATCAGAATAACTACTCATATATGAGCAGTTATTCACTCAAATCGATCATTTTTGAGCCCAAGACAAGCTCAGCACAGTGCTGTATACCATGCCCAATCGTACCGCATGGACGCGCCTCTCCCATACGTTGATTTTTCAGATTTTTTTGACTTGAAAAACAACCTCAGATGAGATGGTTGGCGTTAGATATCGGGCAAGCAGTGCCACCGAAGTCGCAGAAGGTGATCCCAAAACAGATCCATAGTTGCTCTGCCGACAGGGCGATAGAGAACGTAACATAGCGACTATGGAGTGCAATGGTTGCACCGACTTTCAGTAGGTGGAGGCGGAAGGTACTCGTCTGCATGTAAGGTGTATGCTTTGGATTGGTGTCCACCTTTACACAGTGATCCATGTTCTGGGCACCCTCTATCATGGTTTGCATGTTGGTCTTCAGAAATGCATCCAGATCTGTTTCGGTTTTGGACTTGACAGGTTCAATCTCTATGGTGAGAGCCACCTCTACACTGTCGTCCATGTTTTGAGCATCATCTACCATGGTTTCTATGTTGGTCCTCGGAGCTGTGTTAAGATGGACTTCGGTTTCGGATGTGACAGGGACACTTTCCACATTCGGTACCACCTCTGGTGCGGGGCTATGCTGAAGGCATCGACCAATATGCATGATCTAGTACGCATAAAGAACCGATAGAAGACGCACAGCATTCTCTCTGCGAACCTCTCTTTCTTCTTTCGTTTCAGGCTCCTGTTCACGGATGATCTTATTGCCCCTGTAGTGTTCCTTGGGGCGTTCTGTTGGCGACAGCATGACTTGATTGATCAACGGTTTGATTTTCCCCTGATGCTTTTCAGCCTTTCCACGCATCGCGTACATTTTCGCCAGCGCTTCCCCCGAATAAATCTCTGCGTCAAGGTTGGTCAGCAAAAAGAAGTAATCTTCATAGAGTTCAGCTGGACGAGGCCGTATGACCATCACCACCCGACGAGGACGATCCCAACTCTCCGCTTCATACATCAACTCGGCATAGCCATAGGTATTCGGTGGACATCCTTTCCCGTCAAAATAGGCTTCGGCCATCGCCTTTAACCTGTTGTTGTCCTTCAAACGTGTCACATAAAACAAGCCTGCACTCCCTATGTCCTCGTACACCACCGGACTGTTGAATCCCGCATCAAGGCGAAAAACGACGCGTTCAGCGGCATGTATTTGAACCTGTTCACCGATGGGAATCATCATCTTCTGACAGTTGTTCACTTCCCGCTGGGTACTTGGACGCAGTTCTGCTCCAAACACATCCCCCGTTTCTCCACACGTCACAAACAACGGCAAGAAACGGTTCGCTTGTAATGACCATTATACTTGCTGCCCGGTTGATTGCCATGGGCATAAACGGGCATTGACATCAAGGATGACTTCATCCAGACGTTCACCGCCGTTACGTACGAGCATATGCTCCATCCCCAGCTTCAGAAGACCCTTCTGCATCACCTCAACATTGTCCGGTGCACCGAGAATGCTCCAAAAGTGTGACATCGTCGGTTGCGATGCCGGCTGGTTGTCTGGAAGGACAACGGCTTCGCCCCGCTCCGTACTGAGAGCGGCCCGAAATGCAGGGTCATTGCCCAGATCTTTACTGGGCGACTCCCATCCCTGCATCGTCGGCAAAAACAGCTGCAAAAGCAGATCCTCAATGGAGTGTGTGGTACGATAAGGATCCCGTGGATCATGGAGATTGTCCACCAGATAGGAAAGAATACCTGTAGTGTCAATCAGCTACCGCATCGGAAGTCGTATGGTTGGTTGTGGATGCCTACACCAAAATGGAGCGGTTAAAAGATGGCTGAACCTGTGAGTGTTGAGAGTCAATCATGATTCACCTCCGGGGTGAAATTGGTGACGAAAAAATCCATCTCAGAGAATTGGAGCATTGAACAAAAAGGATCAAATGGCAACAAAAATTTGAGATAGCGTGAAGATGTGTGAAACTTTTACTGATAGAAAAAGCTCAAACAAATTTGACTTGTCTCAAAATCAGATCTTTTTCAACAAAAAAAGGGCAAAATCCCCTCTTGAACAGAGAATTATCAAGGTTCTCCTTATCTTTGAAAGATTTTTTGATCAGATGAGCGAATCTGAATCGTTCAATGTGTGCTGAAACCGCAATTTGAGATGAATAAAGGGAAGTATAGAGTCTGTCCTCGTTCTATCCGAATTTGGACCTTTCTGGGAGCACTGATTTTTCCAATATTACTCAATGATGCTGATGCTCAGCAGGTGAATTTTAGGCAAACACAAACATCTGAAGAAACGTCAATCGATCAGGTTCATCATGGTAGTCCTCCCCCTTCGGTTCTCACGAATCCAGAAAGTAAGACGTTGAATACAAGTGAGATAGGAGATTTTATCTTTGACATTGTGGCTATTCTAGATAAGGCACCCACTAAGGATGTAAGAGTCACCTTTGAAATCATCAATGAACCTCATTTGATCCTACTTGATCGTCTCACCATTGATCCGAATGAGATTACATTAAACTCTCAGAATTGGTATTCAGGTGAACAAGTGACGATAAGTCATCAAGGCAATCAGCCCCCTGTTGAAGGGCAATTAGAAATTCGGATAGCCCCAGAAGGTGGAACGAATACAGTATTTACGATTTATTTTATTCAGGAGTACCATCTTTCGGTCTACGCAGATAAAAATTACGTACAGGAGGGCGAATCTGTTAATGTTGAGTTGAGGATATCAGATCCATACCCTAGTGATCTTAATGGGATAGTATGGAATATGGGCATTGCCGGGACTCCAACTCGGCACTTCTTCAATCTGCCTGCAAACCAAACATCCGTCCAGAAAACTGTAGTGATTCCTGATCCTATAATGTATCCATATACTAAGACTTTTAATGTATCACTTAGTAGATATCCTAACTCTGATCATATATGTATCGGTGGAGTTTCAGATTGCAATGAGAGAGGCCCAGTTGATGTCCTTGTAGGAAGACCTATTTGGGTATGGGGAACGATCCTCTTTGGGGAGATTCCACAACTCATATTGCCGGATACCGTGGAGGTGACCGAGGGATCATCCACTTCCTTGGATGTTAGATTGTCGACTGTCCCTATCCAAGATGTCACCGTGCTGATCAGTGGTTACAACAGAACGGATTTAGACACTACGGCATCTACTCCTCGCCAGTTAACATTTTCTGCTTCAGAGTCCGAAATATCTCACGCCATCACTCTCGGAGCCAAGCATGATGCTGATTATACCAATGAGATCGTGGAACTGATTTTCGATGCGACCCGCGGCGGTGATACCGAGACCAGTGATACGATCTATGTGAGGATCTTAGACGATGACTTGGGGGGACTTGTTGTCACTCCAAATCAGGTGAGCGTGCCAGAGGGAGGTACGGCTTCCTTTGAAGTATCATTAACTGCCATGCCACCAGTCGGTGAAACTGTCACCGTGATGATGGACGGTTATGCTGGTTCAGATTTGGATACCACGGCATCTGCTCCACGAACATTGAGGTTTGATTCTTCAAATTACTCTGATGCTAAAACCGTAACCATTAGTGCGAAACACGATGATGATTTTGTAGACGATTCCGTAGAGTTGACCGTCACGGTAAGTGGGGGTGGTTATGGTGAGGCATCAGAAACGGTGGATGTAACGATCAAAGACGATGACATGCCGCACCTTGTGGTGTCTACAAATACGGTGCGGGTGCCAGAGGGAGGTACGGCTTCCTTTGAAGTATCATTAACTGCCATGCCACCAGTCGGTGAAACTGTCACCGTGATGATGGACGGTTATGCTGGTTCAGATTTGGATACCACGGCATCTGCTCCACGAACATTGAGGTTTGATTCTTCAAATTACTCTGATGCTAAAACCGTAACCATTAGTGCGAAACACGACGATGATTTTGCAGACGATTCCGTACAATTGGACATTCAGGCTTCGGGTGGCGGTTATGATGATACAGATATGGTGAATGTTACCATCGTGGATGATGATTCAACACCAGTGGAAGCAACGATCCATGTATCAAAGGAGGAGGTCAATGAAGGAGATGATGTAGAAGTTATCATCTACCTGTCCGATGGATTTTCCAGTCCGACCACAATTGGATTGAATTACACGAATATTTCTGCTGAATCGGGAGATTATGAGCCAATATATAATGTGAACATTGGTAGCGGGGAGACCGAGCGAAGATTCACCATTACCACGATTGCTGATGCCGACACTGACAGTGAACAGTTTACGGTGGCATTGGGGAGTTTACCATCTGGCATGGTGGCTGGTGATCCTTCATCAAAAACGATCACGATCCGTGAACCGCACCCTCCACCCATTCGTCCGCAAGTTGATCTTTCTGCCATCAAGCGTTCTGCCGTTGAGGGGGAGCCGCTACGGATCATGGCTGAGTTGAGCCAGACCTGGCACACTTCAGTTGAGATTCCTCTGACCGTGACACAGGGTTCTGCAACGGAGCCCGATGACTTTGAAATTCGCCGCCCCGCCTATATTGAAATCTCATCTGCCTCAACCAGTGGAACGTATGAGATTTCCACGATACCTGATGATATTGCCGAAGGGGATGAAGAGTTTATAGTTGCCATTGATATCCAAAGGATATCGTCCGATCTTGATATAGGTAATTCCACGGTTGAATTGACCATTACCGATGACGATGAGATCGGAATTGATGCACCCCCATCCGTGCAGGTAGCAGAGGGGCAATTCAACTCAATAGATGTCAAACTGCACTCCATGCCTACGAGTACAGTTGAACTTACGATCCATGGCTATACTCACCCGGATTTGGAGATCGCCCCGCAGGATCTACGTTTCACACCAGAAGATTGGGACAAATCTCAGCAAGTGCATGTCACCTTTAATGAGAATAATCAGATAGACTCCGATCGCGAGGAACTCATTCTTTCTGCCACAGGAGGTGGATATACGGGCGAATCTCATACTGTCATCGTAACGCTTAGCGATAATGATTCACCAGAGATGGACGCTCCAGAGACACTTTTCATTCAAGAGGGAGCAACAGAGAATTTTAATGTAACTCTTTCCGCCGAGCCAACCCAGTCTGTTCAGATCACTTTTAGTGCACATGACGATCTGACTCCAGCCCCTTTGTCACTCACCATTCAAGCGAATGAATGGAATCGACCACATCCAGTATCACTCACAGCGGAAAGTGACGATGACTATGATTCGGAGGTGATTTCTTTTGAGCTTACGGCATCGGATGGTGGTTACGATGGGATCACACATACCATTGAGGTCACGATCGAAGACAACACCGAACAGCCACTTAGGATATCGATTCAAGATCATCAAGCGTTTGAACAGGATGGGTCCATCCACCTTGCCGTTGAACTGAATCGCCCCACCGATGAGGTGGTCACAGTCCAGTATGCAACCTTTGATGATTCTGCAAAGGAGGGGGAAGATTATACGGCTTCACGAGGGATCGTCATCTTTGATCCAAATGCGACAAGTGGAGTTGTGCAGATCGCCATCAATCCAGATGAAATCGACGAAGGAGATGAGACCTTCTTTGTACGGCTTTCAAATCCGAGGCCTTCGCATGTGGAAATTATCAGGGAAGTTGGAACGGCAACCATCAAGGATCAAAATCAACAGGCGTATCTCCAGATCATCAATGTATGGGTTGATGCATCGGAATCGGTGGTTGAGTTTCAAGTGAGGATTTCGGAGCCTCAACCCGTTCCAGTACCCGTGCATTATCAGACCTATGACCGAACAGCCAAGGCTGGCAAGGACTATCAATCACAGCAAGGCATTGTTACCATAGCACCGGGTCTTATGGAAACGGTAATTGTCATACCACTTTTGAAGAATGGAATCAACTGGTTACGGGAGAGTTTTGCCGTTCATGTCACTTCTTCATCCGATGTACAGATTCACAAGGCGGTAGGGGTGGCAACGATTCAGGAGGCAACTGATTCAGACCAGAAGATCCTCCTTGTGTACGCTACGAGATTTATACGTACTGCATCCGTGCAGGTGACCGAGGCTTTAGGGCAGCGTTTTCGATCGGGACAGGATATGGCAGTATGTGCGGCAGATGATCAGGCACAAAGAGTGCAACTCTGGAGCACGACTTCTCCATGGAACCCTACGTTAGGGGAGTTGCTTTCGGGTTGTCATATCTCCAGAAGCATCACCACATCCAATGCAAGATTCGGAGTGTGGGGGCGGGGAGCCTTTCGGCGGTTTAATGGTCGGGGTGATGATGCACTCTCGATTCGGGGTGATGTAACTACAGGGATGCTGGGAGCCGACTATCAATGGAAAACCATGGCAGAGGAAGGCGGACACTGGCTTGTAGGTATCCTTTTAGCCCATAGCCAATCCAGTGGCTCCTTTCGGCTGTCGGATCAATCGGGAGATCTGAAGGCCCACATGACGGGGTTTTATCCGTATGTATCGTACAGAGCATCCAGCTGGCATGCATGGATGAGTGGTGGATATGGTTGGGGGGATGCAACAATGCAAAAAGAGGAAGAGGATCAACTGGTATCCCGTTTTGGTGCGATAGGTCTCCGTGCACATCTTGCATCTATGCAATCGGTCGGTGCACTTCGCGTATCATGGAGATGTCCTGTTCACAGATGCAAAGATGGCTTCCTATACCATGCGGGGGGAAGCCGTACGAATTCGAGTGGGACTCGAAGGTGCCTTCCAGATGTGGGAAGGAGTTCATCCCTATCTTGAGGCTAATGTACGTCAGGATGGTGGAGATACAGAGAGTGGGATTGGGATGGAGTTGGGTGGTGGGGTGCGGATCGACTATCCTGCATGGCAATTAAAAGGTGATGTACGTTCTCATGGACTGATCATGCATACTGCTGATGACTTTACGGAGTGGGGATTGTCAGGGGCGATTCAGGTGGGGAGGCGATCGGATGGATTCATGGTTGTACTACGGCCCTCTTGGGGACCGAGGCAAACATCGGGTTTACATCAACAGCAGACGATTCTTGATGTAGGACCAGCCCACGGCGGGACTCATCAAACAGACTTGGAAGTCGGATATGGCCGCCCCTGGAGGTCTGGGGATATACGTTCAGTCATTGGAGTGACGCAGTTTTCCAGCAGTCGGCTATTTCGAGTAGGTGGAGAACTTCGCCCATGGAATCAGGTGAGTTTTTCCGTTTCAGCACTGGGGCATCAGGATCAGTCAAATATCGGATCACTTGGTGTGAACCTGCAGGGTAGCATGCACTACTGATTCATCAATCATTGTGTGGAATCAGATTCTTCATTGGAAATAAGGAGCCTTAGTAACTGCAACCGTTGGGATAGATGAGAGTTGGAAAAGTTGTACACGCTCCCATCATCATAGATGTATTCTAAAACTCTTTTTTCGTTGGACTTCACGCATCAAGGTGGGTGCTTCCATGGTTGTAGAACTTCTGCAATCCATACTCTGAATCGTACTGGAATAACAGTGTTATAGCATGAGTAACACTACGATTGAGTTGACGGGCACGATTCCACGGGATTTAGTCGTCAATAATGGAGATAGATTCTTGTTTATCAGTCACGACCAGCGTGCACTCACTCATGGCATCCATAAGTATCCTGCCAAGTTCTTTCCAGAGCTTCCCAGATGGATTATAGAGCGATATTCCTCCTATGGGGATACGATTCTTGATCCTTTTATGGGTAGTGGGACCACCAATGTAGAGGCATCCATCCTAGGCAGGGACAGTATTGGGATTGATGTAGATCCGTTTTCCAGAATGCTCGCCCGAGTGAAGACGACACCCCTTCCAGATCATGAAGTCAAGACGGCATGGAAAAAACTGCATGCCCATGTTCTCAACTATAAAGAACCCTCACACCTTGAAGGTGTTCCTGAGTTTCCATACAGAGATCACTGGTTTCGGCAGTTTATGCTGAAAGAACTTGCCCATATAAAAACACGGATAGAGAGTCTTCCCAGCCGTCAGGAAGTGAAGAATTTTTTCAGAATATGCTTTTCATCCATCATTCGGCAAGTTTCTGAGGCTGACAATAACTGTACTCGAACCGTCATCCGCAAGAAACTTCAAAAGAAGGTGGAGCCCCAGATGGGCATTCGGCTATTTATCAAGAAAACAGAGCATGCGATGTCAGGGATGCGTGCATTCACCACATCTTTACCAGAAGGGTTTGTTACGATCCCAGAAGACGGTGATGCCAGACGCATGCCGACCATATCCAATCAACAGATTGACATGGCCCTTACCTCTCCACCTTATGTGAATGCTGTCGACTATCCACGAACGCATCAGCTTGAACTTTACTGGCTTGGATTAGCCGAGGGATCTCTGCAGCCCCTTAAGAAATCCCATGTAGGGACGGAGTCGGTATCGGCAGTTGAGTACAGAGAGTTGCATTTGACGGGCTGTATCGAAGCTGATCAGGTGATTGCAAAGATTTACAACATTGATCCCAGGCGTGCCTTTATAGCGACGAAGTATTTGTGGGACATGTTCAGCAACCTTCAGGAAGTGTTTCGTGTCCTAAAACCAGGGTCTCCCTATGTGATCGTTGTTGGCAATAACTTGATTCGTCAGATTCCTTTTGAGTCCTGGAAATACCTCATGGCCTATGCACCAGAGCTAGGATATGATGTGGAGCATCACTTTGTATCCGAGATCATCAATCACTACATCAAGGTGCCACGCAAAGAGCGAATCAATGATGATCACATTATCGTTCTCCGAAAGCCATGAATGCTGAAGAACGAGCAATTTTAGGTAAAAAGGCCTCCGCTAAGGGATTTGCGAATGAGAGCAGACTGTTGGCAGTCCTTCTTGATCGCGGTCACAATGTTTCATGTATTGATCTACCTCCCTCTATCTATGATTTTGTGGTGGAGCTCATTGAAGTCCAGATGGTGCGTGTGCAGGCAAAAACTGTTGGAAAGGCCAATCGCATACAATTCACTGGAGGATCAAGAGGTAGGGTGGATCGCCAGTACAAAAGTAATGTGCAGGATACGACCACATCGGATATCGTGGTTGGAGTGAAGAGCAAAAAAACAAATGGTGATGATAGGGTGGACTTCTATTTTGTGCCAACTCTACTGATTGAATTGATCCAGCAAAAAAGTATCTCAGTCAATAAACTCAAGGAATGGAAAAATAATTGGGACATCCTTGTCAAATGCAAGGATCAGGAATTTGTCAAGAATACATTTCAGGAATTATGTCCGTAACCGTGTCTATCACTCATCCTGATACAATCAATGTACATGGTACGAAAATGTATCCTTCTGTGGACATTCATGTCATATTGATGCGCTCCCCAGATACGATTAGGATCCATTCATGATTTTGATGAGGACGATCATTCTGTGGGTGCTGGGACTTACATTCTTTGCTTCGTGTGCACCAGGAGAGAGATCGGATATTCCCATTGCAGATCGCCCTATCAGGATCGTGGCAACGACGAATATTGTTGCAGATTTAGTCCGTACCATCGGGAAGTCAGAGACGATCGTAGAATCACTGATGGGGCCTGGGGTGGATCCACATCTCTATAAAGCCAGTGCGAGGGATGTCATCAGAATGGGAAATGCAGATCTGGTGGTCTACAATGGACTCCATTTGGAGGGGAATATGGGGGATGTCTTTAAAGCAATGAATGAACGAGGTGCACCAACACTAGCGATTGCTGAAGTAAGTATTGATGATAGCCTGCTGATTCCATCGGAGCAGTTTCAGGGAAATTATGACCCTCATATATGGTTTGATGCAACGTTGTGGGCAATGGCAGCAGACAAGCTTGCTGAGGCACTGGGCCAACTTGATTCTACACGGGCAGAGTATTTTTTCACCAATGCATCCAACTATACAGTTGAATTGATGAAACTCGATCGTTATGTGCGTGAAAGAGTATCGGAGATTCCATCGGAGAAACTCCTTCTCATCACATCCCATGACGCATTTGGGTATTTTGGTAAAGCATATGATATTGAGGTGTATGGGCTCCAGGGGTTATCTACGGTATTAGAGGTTGGAACCAGAGATGTGCAAGATCTTGCAGAACTCGTCGTACAGCGTAGGATTCCAGCCATGTTTGTTGAATCTTCGGTTTCTACCAAGGGTATTGAAGCCGTTCAGGAAGCGGTAAGGTCTCGGGGATTGGAAGTGAGGATCGGCGGAACATTGTACGGAGATGCTCTGGGCGGTGAAGCTACTCCCGCTTCAAGTTATCTTGGAATGGTACGACACAATATTGAAACGATTGTTGAGGGGCTTACGAACCAACCTTAGAGCGAGCTCGCCTACGTTCAATGATCTTCCATTCCATGTGAACGATGACAAAACCAATGAAGTGATGGGATCTAGAGTATCTCTTAGACCCGCCCAATGCCAACATTTGCTTTTTTTTCTGAGTTTCGCCATTGGGATTGGAGTCCATCAAGCACATGCACAACAGGAACCCCAAGAATTTGTAGGCACGGTGGTAGAAAGCAAAACGATGAATCCGATTGAGGGTGCTCTGGTCGTTTTGAAGGGTACATTGTACGGGACTTTAACAGGCCCGGATGGACGTTTTTCCTTTTCAGGGGTCGATTCAGGTGTCTATACACTTACCATTTCCGCTGAAGGATACGCCACGCTTGAAATATCAGTGGACATTCAAGAGACATCTTCTGTCAATGAATATGTTCTTTCCAAGGCAGATGAACTGCCTGATAGTCATACATTTCTGGGATCAAGTGATCAATTCAATGACCAACTTTTCAGATACCTGATTCCTCGTCGTGTGGATGCACTTACGCTGGAATACTCTCTTTTTCACAAGCCGCTTTATGCAGGATCACTCTATTTGGATGGAGTGCGTCTGATAGATTATGGAATCCCTGTGACTGCACTGATTGATCTACAGCGTACCGAGGTTGTGCCAGATCCATATAATCCAAGTTTAGGATTAGGGTCCTCCGCTCATTCTTTTACGTCACATACCCCCGCAACGGAGGCAAGCTTTAGTTATGATTCGCGGGTCAATGGACTTCATTCATCCTTAATACTTCATCGTGATTGGTCACAGATGGATGGGACTGTAATCGGTACCTATTCTTCAGGAGATGCCTATTCAGATGGGAGTGGCACATTACAATCAGCTGGAGTTCGCTCCGGAACGGTTGCAGGAAGAGTAAGCATATCACCTGCTCCCAAACACAACCTTTCTGCAAGCGGTGGTTGGTTGAAAGATATAGATTACAATGATGAAGAACTGTATCAGCGAACGGCATGGTTACAGTATCGATTCTCCCAAAGTACCGGACTGATTCGTACGATCCATTCGTCAATGTCCATACAAGAATTTGATGGTCCATCCAATATCAGACAACAGAGTGCACGTGTTTCTTTGCACCTAGTCCCTCAGAGGAATCTATCCTTTCAGATTGGAGCAGATGTCTATTCCTATAACGAACGATTTGGGGTGCAGCCTTCAACTACAGGCACAACCACACATTCAGTCAATGAAACGGGAATATTCTCCAGGATACTCTATCGGAGGGGAGCCTTCTTAATGGAGGGGCAAGCCAGAGTTCACCCAATTCATCACCGCTGGGGCGGAGCGACCATCCTGACTTGGTTGGTCCATGATGAATGGAGTATCATTGCGGGTACGGGTCGTACACATCAGGAAACCACTGTCACTCAGTCTGATCTTGGGTTTCGGTGGAGTGGCCTTGATCAATCGGTTGGTGTCAAGGCTTTTGTGCGGGATATGGAGCAAACGCAAATCATAGGTATGGCTGCACTGGTAAAGAGCCGGCAATGGGGTGCGGCTATGTATACTTCTTTCATAGACCCTGCATCCGAAGACTCAGGATCTCAAATGGTTACCTGGATGCGTGTGGATGCAACCATCTCTGCCCCACTGGATCTGTTTGTCATGTACCCAGAGATTCATGGTACTTTTTTTGACTCTCCTTCGTGGGTCAGTGGGAGTCTTTGGATGGAAACCAGAACGATTGGAGGCATCTCCCTACGCTTTGGAATTCAAAACATAATGGATGGAACCTACAGCTATCCCGACAGCGACTTTACAGAGCCGGGACGATCATTCCAAATATCAGTCACCTACACGCCCTAAGCCGCAGGGGATGTATCCCTGTGGGCGATCCGTTGTGCTGTCTCAGTAAAGGGGCGAAAGGTATATCCAAGCTGGTCCATTGCCCGACGATTGGAATAGAAACGCTCGGTAAAGATGTAGTCTACCATCGATCGACCAAAGGAAAGTTCCTGGCCAGTGATAGAACACCATAGATCAGATAGCATGCCTCCAATCCGGGTTGGATGATAGGGGAGGGGATACTTGGGCGGGTTGGCTCCATATGCATTCGCCAATATGGAAAGAATGTCTTTCCAAGAGAGATTTTCACCGCCCAAAATATAACGTACACCCGTTGCACCATGCTCCAAAGCAGCAAGATGCCCAGCTGCAACATCGGCTACATCCACGACATTCATTCCTCCTGATGGATACAACCATACCCTGCCCGCTTTAATTTTGGGAAGGAAGGTATGCAACACATGAGGCACCTTACCCTGACTTCGGTCGGGACCGACGATCAGACTTGGGTTCACAATGACGGCATCTAGTCCCTCAGCAATACTACGTTGCACCTCTAATTCAGCTAGATGCTTGCTTTTTGCATAGGGCCACATGGTGGAATGGTTGGGCCATTCAGTGGTTTCGTCGGAGATTCCCTCGGAAGACATCCCAATGGGAGCGACGCTGGAGGTGTGCACCAGCCTCTCGACACCTTGCCTTCGTGCGGCATCTACCACCGCAGCTGTGCCCTGAACATTGACATGCGTCAGCGACTTGGATGCAACCTGAACATTCGCAGCACAATGATAAACGACTTGAATCGTTTTCATGGCATGTTCAAGAGCGTTCTGATCGGCAATATCTCCCATGCAATGCTCAAGATCATTTTCAAAGGGGTGGAGCAAATCCAGTTTAGAGGTCTCTCGCCGATAGATACGGACATGCTCTCCAGCCTCCAAGAGATGATGGACCAGTTCACTACCTAAAAAACCAGTAGCACCTGTTACAAGGACTTTCATGATTCAAATTCAATGAGGAGTGCATCCATGGCTACGGCATCCTTTTCTTTGATGTGGATCTGCTGAATGCGGGATGTACACGGAGATCGCAGTTCATTTTCCATTTTCATGGCTTCAAGGACAATCAATCCCTGTCCTTTCGTCACTTGATCCCCTACTTGTGTCAAGATGTTTGCAATCAATCCAGGCATGGGGGCTCGTAATTCAGTATGACTGTGATCATCGGTGGATTCCTGTTTGTAGCGTTGGATGAGCTGGGAACGTTCACTGACCATTGTACAACGGACGGTTCGCCCGTTGATGGTCAGCAGAGAGTCGGATTCATCATGCACATGAATGAGATGACTGGATCCATTGAGGAGCAGGCTATATAGATTGGGTTGCAACTTGACCAACGAAGCGTTGAATGGATGATCATTGATCATAAAAAGCTGATCATTGGACCGTACAATCGATACGCGTGTTCCATCAACATCAACAAGAAATTCTTTGGTCATAGGATCACAATGGCACTCATGTCAGTAAACCGAACAAAACTGTTACGCAGAGTGCTTCCTGTTGTTTTAGGAACCAGATGGTGAATGCCTCATGTACGATGATGTTTTTGAAATGCATAGCCACCACCTTCTGGTCATCCATTGGGAGAATCAATGAGAGAGTAATGTTACTCAATGGAATCGTCTCTGTGGTCGTCAATTCGTTGAGACCAATCGGATCCGATCCAATGACTGTGATCTTTGAACCAATCTTCAATGAAAGTAAGCTGTTAAAGACATACCTATGACATTGGAATCTACCGAATCCTGATTATTGAGTCATGCACCATTATCCACCCGTTGGGGAAAACGAATCCAAAGAAGTTGAAGTAGCATCCATGTTTGATGCGATTGCGAAGCGTTACGATTTACTGAATCGTGTTCTTAGCTTTGGTCTGGACGGTTTATGGAGGAAAGCCGCGATACGTAGACTCGGTGATCAAAAGGATAAGCGTATTCTTGATGTTGCTACGGGTACGGGGGATGTGGCCCTTTCGGTTCTTCGTTTACATCCATACGAGGTCGTTGGTGTAGATATAGCGGAGCAGATGTTACAGAAGGCACGAAAAAAAAGAGTCCCTAAGTACTTTGTGGGTGATCTTTCATTTGTACAGGGATCCGCAGAGAGCCTCCCGCTTCTGACAGGAACATTTGATGCTGCGATTGTCGCATTTGGGGTCCGTAATTTTGCCAATCTAGACGCAGGTCTGCGTTCCATTGAGCGAGTTTTGAAGCCAAGAGCTCCACTGGTTGTCCTTGAATTTGGTCAGCCAACAAACCCATCCGTGCGACGGTTGTATCAGTTCTATTCTCGTTTTATTCTTCCTGCTGTTGGGCGATGCATTTCGGGCGTTCAGGGGCCCTATGATTACTTGCCAGACTCCATTGAAGCGTTTCCCAGCGGTCATGCATTTCTGCAGCGGCTACTCAAATGTGGTTTTGAGCATACCACCTCGGAAACCCTCACCTGTGGGATTGTACATCTCTATACCGGGTATGCAACCGGCAAGAATCACTCCGATGAGCTGTGAATCTGCTTGACCAGCTTGATTTCATTCCGATTTCCCTCCGATGAATACTCTACCTCATCCATCAGTCGCCGAATAATATCTACCCCCAACCCACCTGACCTTCGCTTTCGGGAGAGTTCCACTACATTGGGTTTTCGGTAGGCTTCCTCGTCAAAGGGACGTCCACGATCGCGGATACAAATGATCACTTGAGTGGGATGGATGGTCAAGGTGATCTGTAACTTTTCATCTGTTTTTCCCTGATAGGCATGCTCAATCACATTGGAGCAGGCTTCATCTACCGCTAGACGCACTTCTTTTAAGTACTTCTCTCGTAGTTTCGCTTGGCGGGCATGCACCGTGATAAACCTGCGTACCTTGGCCAGGTAGCGGGTTGCACTGGGAATGACGAGAGTATGGGTAGTAGACATGCCGCCCATTGCCTTTGATCAAATCGGTTGAATTCCCTGTTCAAAAAGTGTGATGGCCTCTTCTTCAGTATCTACAATATGATAGATACGAGGGAATCCCAAGAGGTCAAACACATCATAGATCTTCGGCTGGAGAGCACAGATTTTGATATCTCCATCCAAGGTGCGAATGTCTTCAATGAAGGCCATAAAGACACCCAGTCCAGCACTGGAGATGTAATCAAGGTCATGTCCATTGACAATCAGTTGTGTCTTTCCTTCATCTCTGCATTTTTTGATCGCAGATTCAAGCTCTGGAGCAGTATGGGCATCCAATTCGCCGCGAAGCGTCAGAATGGTGGTACTGCCAGAATCTCGGAAGGCAACAGAAAAATTACTCATATGCAGTTGAATCAGTTAAAGTGGGTGATGGTCAACAATTACCAAAATGGGTAGGATATGGTTTCAAGGACATTAACGTATGCCATGCCATTTGATCACCAGCAATGTCAGATCATCATCATAGTTTTTTTCGGAGCCCATGAACTCATCTACCGTGGCACGTACGGTATCATGAACCCCTTGTGCACTTTCAAATCGTGCAGATTGAATACTTTCCATTAATCGATCGTATCCAAACTCTTCAGCCGCAGCATTGCGGCTTTCAATCACGCCATCGGTATAGAGGACCACCAAATCACCAGGGCTAAATTGGATCTGCTGTACTTCTAGAGTTTCGGTGAAGATATCACTTCGGTCCAATCCAATCCCCATGCCGGAAGAGCGAAGGAGATTGGCATGTCCGTTGACATCCACAATCACCGCTGGAGAATGTCCAGCACGGGCCATCAGCAGTTGACCAGAGTGATAATCAAGAACCCCATAAATGGCGGTCACAAACACATTTTTCTCTAGTGATTCTCCAAGGGCCTGATTGGCATGAAATAAAAAGTCAGGGGGATTGGGTGCGATACGAGTGACGGCCTGAAAAATGCCCTGCATTTCGGCCATGTAAAAGGCGGCCGAAGTGCCTTTTCCCGATACATCAGCCACGATAAAGGCCAACCTTCCCTCTCCCAAGTCTAACCAGTCATAATAATCTCCGCCAACTTCAAGTGCTGGTGTACTAGAGGCTGCAAGGGTGAGATGGGTAAACTCAGGTGTCGTCTGCGGGAGGAGTCGCTGTTGCACCTCGCGAGCAATTGAGAGCTCGCTTGCGAGACGTTCGCCTTCAATTTTTTCCTCTAATAGACGTGCATTCTCCAGAACCAGTGTGGCCTGAGATGCGAAGAGACCAATGGATTCAAGATCATCATGTTCAAAGGCACCCGTGATTTCGCGAGAGACAAATAACGTACCAAGTACTTCGGTGCTCGTGACCAGTGGAAGGACCAACAGACTTAAGATGCCGTTGGGCTTGGCCTGCTCGGTTCTTCGATCGGTGACCGTATTTTGAATGTAAATGAGTTTCTGGGAGATGGTCGCGGCCTGATGGAGGGCAACCAGATCACATGCCTCCTCGGCAGTGGATGCCTCAATTTTGTACGATGCCACGATGAGGGGGGTCAGGGATCCCGTTTCCAGATCGTTGATGGTGAGCCATGCCGCCTTGCCAGATCCTGCATCCACAGGCGTTGACACAATCCAGTCATGAAGTTTTTCCGAGTCAGCCACCTCACGGACGAGCACGGTCAAGTCCTGAATGGCAGCCATTTCATCTGCACTTCTGCGGAAATCCCCCATCGTGGGCAGATGAAAAATCAGAGACAGAACAGAGGTCAGGGAATAGACAAATCCATAGGTCATGGACAGGATGATGGCAGTGAAGAGCGGGAGGCTATGGAACTGCAAATAATCAATAGGATACGAGGATTCCGACAGGAACATCAGGGTGAGATCCGGGCGGAAGATGATCATGAATGTACCCGCGGTAAAGGCAATCAAAACGACTCCAAGGCCAATAGAGATCATTTTCTGTCGAAAGGAAAGGCGTACGATCCATGCCAGCCGTATGGAATTCAGAAAAATGAAGATGATGGCACCCAAAGTGCCAGCTGCCAGAAGAGCGATCAGAGGCTGTGCAAAGGGTGGAGATTCGGCGTTGAAGTGATGATGGAACGGTGAGACAGCCACAAAGGTGATCAGAATAAACAGCAACAATAAGTGCCAGTTGCGTTCACTGCGTTGGGTTCTGCGAAAACGCCCCAATCGACTAAAAAGCTGAATGACAATAAAGCTCATCGCCGCAAAGAGTGTATTCAAGAGGGCACTCTTGATATACACCGTAGGTGCAGCTGGAACATTGATATCTAAAAATCCACCCTGTATCTGGTAGACAAGGTAGATCAACACGGTGATCGTTATGATCCCAACGATGCACTGCCAGAAAATCTGAGTGGGTGCAGGTCGAAGTTGCTGAATGGCTTGAGCAATGGTTGCCCACAGGCTGAGATAGCAGATACTCAGCACGGCATGATACAGAATTTTGGTCGTCAGCGACGCTGACTCACTCAGTCCTCCTAAAAATGCAAACCCCGTGGTTCCGACCAGAAAAATGATAAAGAGTACGGGGGGAATCCACAGACGCAAACGTTTGAACACAACTGCGATAGCCTAAATTGACAGAAAAGCGGGAAACTGAACCTGATCTTCACCGATAAGGTTTCAGAGAATAGTACATTGCTTTTTGAAAATTGTTACAGTGTTTCTAAAAAAGCAACATTATGGCAAACAAATGCGTACGCACTTCTTTACGAGATTTATGGGATGACCAACCTAAGTCGCTTCTTGATTTTTGCCGTGATTCTGCTGAGCATCATTGCTGTGGCACGACTTTTTGAGGGTCCCCCCTTACCAAGAGGATCCATCGCATTAACAGACCTTGAGTCTCGAGAGTTGGCTCAGGAACGATTTCAGGTTTCGGGGCAGGTGAAGGTACTCGTTGATGCAATAGGTTCAGTGGATGATCGCCAGGATGCTCAGGGACTCGCGGCCTATCCATGGATCACTCAAGATGATACGAAAGAGGTGATTTGGTCCATGAATGAGTCCAATACTATCCTCAAGGGTTCGCTGGCGATGGTTGAACAGGATGAACTGACACTGGAATCGGGAACCTACACCTTGAATTTTGCTTCGTACGGGCAACTTCTTCGCTCATCTCGTGGAGAATTTCGTAAAGATCATGGAAAATGGAACGTTGTCCTTTATGCACCAGATGATCACGAGGCGTTGCGATCGATTGTCCGACCTCTGCACGCGACTTCTGAGGATCCGATATGGCAGGCGACCTCTTTGGGCAAAAATGAAAAAAAGGAGTATTTTTTTGAGGTAAACCGATCGGTAGAATTCCATATTCAAGCCATTGGGCAACTTGGTCAGCAGGACCAGCAGCCGGTTGATTATTCAAGGATAGAGGATGCAGTGACTGGGCAAGTCGTGTGGCAGCTTACTTCCGATAATACTGTTTGGGCTGGAGGGGTGCGCGAAAATAGACTGTTTGACGGACAGCAGGTTCTCAAGCCCAATGTGTACCGCCTCGTTGCTGTCACCAACGATAGACATCATTATGGGGGTTGGACTGGAAACCCTCCCTACCATCCTTCTGGATGGGGAATCCAGCTTTCTGCGACACAGCGTGATGCCGTTTCCATCTTTGATCCATGGGCGATGCAGCGTGATCCTGTGATTACGATTAATCGTATAGGCGATGATGAAGAATATAAACATGCATTTACGGTTGTTGAACCTTCTCCAGTGGTGATCTATGCGTATGGGGAAATTACGGAAGCAGGCCCAAGCAATCGGTTTGATTTTGCATGGTTAGACAGGCAGGATCAGTGGGGCCACTGGAGCCGAATTTGGGAAATGACTTGGGAACATTCTGTGTCTGCGGGGGGTGCCCGCAAGAATCGTCAAGAGGTCTCATTCCATCGACTTGACCCGGGTGTGTATACGTTAGGGTATGAATCCGATGGTTCCCATTCCTATGACCACTGGAATGCAAGTGAGCCTGACTATCCAGAGAGATGGGGAGTAACGATGTTTACCGTGATGGATTTACCGACATCCATCATCATTGGCAGGGATCATTGACAGGCCTTCGTCTTTCAATGATGAAACACTATTTCGAGAGAGAGATTGAGACTAGCCACCGTTGATGTAGGGACAAACTCCGCCAAACTTCTGATTTGTGAGTGGTCGGCAAAAAGTGGGTTAACCCCCCTGTCACAAGCTCATCGGATGATCCGACTTGGGGAGGGCGTTGATGCTTACAGAGTACTGAGCGAACAGGCAATCCACCGTTTGGTGGATACCCTGAACGAATTTCGTGGTATCGCAGATCAATGGGATGTAGACGATCTGGTTGTCGTTGGCACCAGTGCTTCCCGCGATTCGGGATCTGAAGTTATTGACATTGTACGGGAGGATACGGGGATCCATTATCACATCATTTCGGGTGATCAGGAGGCCGATTTGAGTTTTGAGGGTGCAGTGGGTGGATTACCCGATCTGAGGGGCAGGGTCATTACTTGTGATATTGGCGGGGGATCAACGGAACTGGTGGAAGGCTCATCAGATGGGCAGATCAGACATCGGGTGAGTATTGATATAGGATCGGTTCGAATCACGGAGCGATATTTTTCCGCACTACCTCCGAACCAAAGCGAAATAGCGTCTGCCACTGCCTATATTCAATCTTCATTAGCAAAACTCCCATTTCCTGATTTGGGACAGGACCTTCATCTGGTGGGGGCATCAGATGCACAGCGACTCTTGCTGGAATTGCAATATCAACTGACCCAGAATCATAGTTTGAAGTATTTTGAACAATTTAGTGGCAGCTGGCGATCCTTAGAGCAGAACGATTCAACACACAATCTTCTTTCTAGGGTGCAACTGAGCTGCTGGTCAGATTGCCTTTTACAAATGACCTATGATGATATTCTACGGTTAGATACCATGAAGCTACATGGCAGGGCGGACGTATTTGCTGCCGCAGTCTTAATTTTTCTGGAAATTCTGAAACGATTAGGGAAAGAATCCATTCTGATCAGTCCATGGGGACTCAATCATGGAGTTGCATTGAGAATCTTCAAACATGGTCGGCTTTAGGAGAGAATCAGTCAGTGAGGTCACAGAGTTAGATGAGCAAGGACCACATCGTTGACCGGGTTCTGCATTAATATTGAGATGAGCACCAATGAATCACAAGGCAATCAGGCGTAAGGGTGTCTATCAGGCGTTGAGCCAAGTCCATGATCCCGATCGTGGGCAGGATATTACGCGACTTGGTTCGGTAAGGGATGTGGTTATTAATGATCAGTCCATTGCATGTAAGGTGCATGTTACAAAGCCGGGAACGGATTTTGCTCGAAACGTAATACGGTTGTGTACGGAGGCAATTCATGCCAAGTATGGTGATCATGTGAAGGTCGAGATTGAACTGGTCTACTCGCAAGGGAGTGCGCCACCGTTGCAACTGGGTGCACGCCATATGATTGCGATTGCATCTGGAAAGGGTGGGGTAGGCAAAAGCACCATTGCGACCAATATTGCGGTTGCACTTGCCATGCAAGGGTATCGTACTGGATTGGTGGACACCGACATTTATGGACCAAGTGTACCGGTCATGTTTGGAATGGAGGGAGATAAACCACGAGTCAATGATCAAAGAAAGATCGTTCCTATCATCAAACACGGTGTACATGTTCTTTCCATGGGGTTATTGGTTGATAGCTCAGAGGCGGTGATTTGGCGAGGACCCATGGTATCTGGGGCCGTAAAACAATTTTTGAATGATGCAGAATGGGGAGATCTTGATTTTCTATTGTTGGATTTACCTCCTGGCACGGGGGATATACAATTGACAATAGTACAAACAGTCAAGTTAGCTGGTGCGATTATTGCTTCTACTCCACAAAAGGTAGCTCTTGCCGATGCCCGCAAGGGGCTGGTCATGTTTGAGAAGGTCAATGTACCCGTTCTTGGCATTGTTGAGAATATGGCATGGTTTTCCCCTCCTGATCTTCCCGATCAGAGGTATTATATTTTTGGTAAAGGTGGAGCGGAGAATCTGGCATCCGAAACAGGTATACCCTTGCTTGGTAAGATACCATTGGAAGAGCCGCTGAGAGTCTCGGGGGATGAGGGCACACCATTGGTAATGTCCACTCCTTCAAGTCCTGCAGCACAAGCATTTCGTGCCATTGCACAAAAAATGGTTGTATCATTAGGTGGTCACGATACAACCGTCGCACCACCTGTCATTGAATATCAATAGCACTTGACCCTTGATGTCAACGTACGATCCTAATACGGATCCTGATCTTCTCAAGCGTATTGAGGATGGACTTGATTCCATTCGTCCCTACCTGATTGCCGATGGTGGGGAGGTTCGTCTGCTCAGGGTGACTGCAGATATGGTTGTGCAACTTGAATTAATGGGAACTTGTGGAACCTGTCCAATGAGTACGATGACTCTTCGCGCTGGGATTGAGCAGGCACTCCGCCATGCCATTCCGCAAATTTCTGGTGTAGAAGCGGTTTAAGTCGTATATTACATAAAATACTTGTTTATTATCATGACACGGATTAAATTCTTTTTAGCTTCAATCGCGTTGGTACTAGCGAGTGGAATTCCATTTTCTACTGCATCGGCTCAGATGCAATTCCACTATCAGAGGGGAAGCATTCTCAATCCTTTCAGTGGAGACTACTCTGACACGAATATCCTCACATTTCAGCACGCGGGGGGATGGGCGTTAGGGTCTAGTTTTTTCTTCATTGATTTTCTTGATGATGCCACCAATGATGGTTTTAATGACAAGGAGTTTTATGGCGAGTGGTATCCTACCTTGAGTATTCCTCGGCTTCTTGGCCAAGACTTCAAAATGGGGCCCGTCGTTGATATTGCAGCGATTGGCGGGTTGAATTTTGATGGCGATGCAAATATTTTGAAAGTCTTACCTGGACTTCGTCTTTCATGGCAAATACCAGGATTTATTTTTGTCAATACGGATTTTGCCAGCATCATTGACTACAGCGACGGCCCTCGCCGCAAGAATGGATTTATTTTTGATATTAGCTGGCTGTCGGTTTTCAACCTTGGGAGTCAAACGTTCTCTTTCATGGGGCATGCAGAATATGTCAGTGCTGTGGATTTGAAGGTTGGCAGTCTACAGGATTCTGCGTGGATCTTAGCACAACCTCAATTGGTGTGGGATATTGGAAACGTATTCAAGACCCCGAATGAATTTCATGTGGGGATAGAGATGCAGATCTGGTCCAACAAGTTGGGTGTTGAGGGTGAGAGTGAGTTCCGTCCTCAGCTGCTGGTTGTTTGGCAATTACAATAATTCCTGTAGGGTTGCATGGTGGAATGCGTCAGGCACATGAGAGTCTGATGATTTGAAGAATGCCATCTATGGATGGCATTCTTTTTTTGGTTCTATCACGTTTTGTGTGGAAACGATTGATTTTGGTTTTACCAAATTTATTTTTTCATACAAGATACATTATAGAATCCTTGTTGCTTCACTCGCTAAATTAGGATCTCACTGGTATATTTCAATGTGGAAATAGATATAAGGCTACATTCAGTAGATGTTCATGGTATTATCGTATGGATACGAAAAATATAACGATTCATCTTACTTTGAAAGGGGTTTTGATCGGAAGAGAGAATCTTATGTTCTCAAACCGCAATTAAGTGAATGAGGTGGATCTGGAACCCCGAAAAGGATCTCATGTTAAATCGCCATCATTTGCCGTAAGCAATGCCCATTACTTTCTTTTTGTTCGCGTTCCTGATCCCCAACGCTGGGAGTGATTCTTTATTAGTCGAAATACCCCCCCCCCATTTTTTAAATGAGCCGGTCCATTCTGCGGTTGCAAGCACCGATTCTGTGCTTCATGGTACCGCATTAACGA
>JAPOUL010000065.1 GCA_026708685.1 Bacteroidota bacterium | reverse complement strand
ATCGTTCTTCACAACCTCATTGAAGCACCCCAGCACATTTGTGCTGGGGTGCTCTTTGGTTTGAGAGATTGTAAGTATGCGGAGAATGGAGGGAGCATACTTTTGAGAATATGTGAAATTATACTGTGCCTTATGTACATTTTCAAAGGGCTTGTTAAGACAGTTATTATTCACTCCCAAAAACAAGTGTTATTACTATCTTACACCCAAAGGGGAAATCATTGTGAACTATATCAGTTCTAAATTCTATTCTGAGATTTACCCCGAATTTTGTTTCTGTGTGATAAACACTTCCATCTGGACTGAACTGATATTACTAATGTACAGTCCAATCAAATTTCAAATTCTATGAGTATGAACCAAAATGTTAACGAGGCTCTCTCCTGTCTTGAGAATGAGTCAAAGCAATTGCTTAAACAGTCAGAGCGGATGTTTCTCGCAGATCATGGTAAATTGTATCGTTTTGATTTGCTGGTTGTAGGGGTCATCAAACGTACAGCGGCTCTATCCGATGGCTTCTCACTTCTGATACGCGAGAAGAATTTTATTTGTGCGGGTGCAATTATATGCATGCATTTAGATACGGCACTTAGATTAAGTGCCGGCTTCAGGGTTGATTCGCCACATGATTTTGCACGCAAAATTATGGAAGGCCATCGAATTAACAAAATGAAAGATAAAGATGGGAATTTAATGCATGATTCGCATCTCCGAAAAATACTGTCAGAAGAACTTCCATGGGTTAATTCAGTCTATGAGAAGACATCAAATTTCATTCATTTTTCAAGCACTCACATTTTCAGTGCCGCAGATCCTAATCATAAAATGAAAGATGAATCAACCCATCGTTTATTTATTGGACCAAAAGATACTAACGCTTCTGATGAGAACTACTTGGATGCAATTACAGTATTTCGGAGTATTACACCCATCATTTCACATTACATTGAAGGATGGATTTTAGCGAAGGATCATTCTTCTAACTCTCTCAACGATGAAATTAAACACGTCAAGTTAAATATATGAACCGAATACCGTTTTTAGAATTAATAAAAATTTAACATTTATCAATATGAACAATCATATTCTCTTAACTCTTGCGACACGCAGGCCATACCGTTCAACTCCTCAACTTCCATCGAGAGCTACTTATAGTGTAACCCATGGGTATTGGATCCTTGATGGTGAGGTGTTAGTAAATTCCTCCGTCTTCTCAAAAAAAACTACCATGTCTAAAAAGGCTGATCAAGAAATAGGTGAAGATGTCAAAGTCCAATGAGCCAGAAATTCTCATCTTATCAAGTCTGTACGATTTCTCTACGGATCTTGTCTGTTTAGAATTGAGAAGGAGAGATGTTGATTATTTGCGACTTAATCGAGAAAACCTTCAAGATTTTAGGATTTCGTTAGATCCTCTCGTCCCTAATCTATTAGTACATATTGAGGGAAGTACTTACGAGATCGGTTCAAGACTTAAATCCATCTGGTTTCGTCAACCAGTTTTTCTCAGAAACACTCCTGCTGAACCACTATCTCCTAACGAGCAGCTTGAGAGGTCCCAGTGGACAGCATTTCTCCGCGGAATATCAGTATTTGATGAAGTGGGATGGCTGAATTATCCTGCACGCACGTATTTGGCCGAATCAAAACCTTATCAACTCTACATCGCTGCTAAGTGTGGTTTTAATGTTCCAAAGACTTGCATTTCAAATGATGTTCAAGAAATCAAAACACAATTTCATAATCTCGTTGCAATCAAATCGCTTGATACTGTTCTAATTCATGAGGGAAGTGAATATCTATTTACCTACACCTCCGTAATGGACACCTCTGATATTTCAGCAGAAATTTCACAATCCGTTCCTGTAACTACACAAATGTTATTGAAAGACAAGGTTGATATTAGAGTCACAATTATAGGACATGAAGTCTATTCGGTCAAAATTTTAACTTCTGGGCAAGGAATTGATGGAGACTGGAGACTGATCCCACATGAGTACCTGCAGTTTTTGGATTTTCAATTATCTGAAAAATTGCACCAAATGTGTCTGAAGTTTATGCAAAAGCTAGGACTCTCATATGCTGCTATAGATTTAATAGAGACAGGGGAAAGTATCTATTTTATTGAGGTAAATCCCACTGGTGAATGGGGATGGCTTAATCAGAATACTCGCCCAATTGCGACGACCATTGCCTCGTGGCTGGAAAACCCTACCAACCATAAAAAAGTATTCTGAAACGTACAAAAAGTAGTATCTATATTCTTATGAAAAAGATCTACAAAAAGCTCTTTAATAAATTAAGATCCCCCCAAAATCCTCCAAGATACCTTCGTGGTATTGAAGAGGTTTTTCCATTTTCCAATTTTTTACTAAACTCATGCATAAAACATAAAACGATTAAGAGTATTGAAAACAACCCCAACAACTACAAAGAATACCAAAAATATTCTAATATCAATATTGATAATTTGGACAAGCGACTGAATGAAGAATGGGATAGGGCTTCTGCAATAGATCAAAAGACATTCAAGTTCACTCTTTCCGTATCCATTGCTCTTACCGTGCTTGGCTCTGCATCTACTTTACTAGATGATCAAGTTGATGGATGCTATCCTAAAATACTCCTAATTCTAAGTATAGTTTACTTCCTAATCTCTGGCTTAATTGCGTTAGGATCTATAAAGACATTGCCGAAATATGGATATGGAACAGAAAGTTTATTGAGATCCGGCGATCAACTTCAAGAGTATAAGGCCTCGTCCCTAATACTGATGGAGGAAATAAATATAATTCGTCATATTCGAAATGAAGCTGCGTATCAAACATTACGGAATGGCTTCATACTCTTTATTTTATCCAGCTTTACATATGGTATATGCTTACTCAAGCAATAGTCGAAATTCCCATGTGCCACGTAAATATATTTGGAGGTAAGCAATGACTTAGCCGACGAAATATTGT
>JAPOUL010000139.1 GCA_026708685.1 Bacteroidota bacterium | reverse complement strand
GTGGACAGCTGAATCCTTGGGATTGGGTGTCGTTTACGATCTCTGGACTAGCACACCAGCATCAATCTACCGTCGGTGATATGAGTGTACATGTGCAGAGTACACTTCAGTATTGATCAATGCCATGGATTGAGTGCTATTCTTGACTCATATATCAAGGAGAAGAAGAATTTGTAGAATTCAAAAAATGAATTCTCGCACGGTCAAGATATACTGAGGACAGGAATGTGGTCATACATTTATCTGAGTCAAACAGTGATCCATTATTGTTCCAAGAAATCACCAGATATAGGCTGAGTGATCATCAACAGTGGTGTTCAATCTTCACAAGCAGACTGGACAGAATTTCCCCTTTGGCGTATCGTGACAGTTTGCCTATGTCGTTAGTAGAGTGAGGTGATCGCCAACAATACCTTCTGCAATTTTGAATTAGTGTTGGCTTGGACGAACAAGTCAAATGACTGAAGAGGCTGAGTCTATCCACACTGAAAGGTAGGTGATGAAAACAATCTCCTGATATCATAGGATCAGAATGCAAGCCTTTTCACACACTTGAACGAAAAGTAGCATGGTGCAGTCATGATCACAAACGATCGCAACATGAGATGTTCATCTGAACACTCGTGAGGAATTCATCACCCGCAAAAAACCCCATAAAACAAACCCCTGCTACAGGAACAGGGGCTAACAGCACATCAATGCCAAAGCAATCAGTAATGAATGACCTGAAATCAACAGTACACAGGGACGAGAGTCGGTGATGCATGCATCACCAATAGATTCAATGAAAGGTCAAACTCAACACATGTGTTGCAAAGCACAGCGGTGATTAACTGGCTTTACGTCTATTTTTTTCCTCTTGTACTTCTTTACGAATTGTATTGGCAAGGTTGCGCAATTCAAGCATAACCTTACGAACACGAGTGCCCGCAGCACTATTGCCGTCCTGAAACTTACTAAAGTCGGCTTCGCTACCGTCAACAAGAGTTTTTAATTCGTCAAATCTGTTCATGAAAATAAAAAAAATGATGGTTAAGAGTGAAACTGATACGGACAACAAGAGAACTAAAATACTATTTTCTCTTCCGCAATGACCATTTAACTGCCGTAAAGATTCGTTTGTTCACTAAAATTCCACAATCCATCATTTTTTTGATTTTAAGATGATCCATCTGCAATCTGTCTGTCATAAAGAATCTTTCATTCATCATGTGTCATCGTAAAATCACTCAGAATCAATACTCATAACTGGAAACCCTATTCTCCACTTCAATAAACTTGATTCTCCTACTTCGGAATCAGCATCATGCATTTGAAGGGAAGATCTGATCAGCTCTGGGAGATGTTCCTCAACAAAAATGAGTAGCAATACTTCCCGAAACTAAACCTTCAATTGAATCAATGGTTTGATGCCGTCAAAATGCTGATCTTTGAATCTCATTCAAAAATGGAACACTGAATCGTGGATGTTTTTGATCTTCACATACATGGTATCACTGGCCTATTGGGTTGGTTGGACACTGCGGATCTCAGATGTATTTGGTCGGAGTACAACTATACCTTGATGTTCATCGCATGATTTGTAATGGCATCCTGACTACAGAAGTCACTCCATACGAATGACTTCCAGCAGCTTCCGCTTGGAAGTTCGCTTACACCTCACATAGATAATCTCCCCAAGTATACACTCCGTTTTGAAGAACTTAAAATTTTGCAATTCGTTCACGGCAACATTAGAGCCACTCCGATGGATCCTGCTCATTCGTTTTCTCAAACACGTCTCATCATCTTGAGACAATTTTGTCTATTTGGTGTCATTCACTCCATCCATCATGTCCTTGAGTATTAATCTTTGCAGTGGACCACGTAATGTGTCCACGGCACTCATGTATTCCTTTGCCCAGCGACCCGATACCCATGTCATAGACGAGCCCCTCTATGCTCACTATCTAAAGGTCACTGGTGCTCAGCATCCCGGCCGGCGTGAAGTCTTGGCATCCATGAACCATGATGGCCAGCAGGTTATCCAAGAATCCTTTCTTGGTCATTTCAAACACCCCATTGTGTTTATTAAGAACATGGGGCATCATCTGATTGATCTTGACTGGAAGTTTCTGCACCGCATGACCACCGTGCTGTTGATTCGTGACCCGGAACAGATGCTTCCCTCGTTGGTCAATCAGATTCCCCGGCCCACACTGGCAGATACTGCCTTAGCCATGCAGCGAAAGGTGTTTGACTATCTTCACGAGATTGGACAATCGCCCTGCATTCTTGACGCACGCGAAGTTCTGGCGGATCCTGAGGGGGTTCTTCGCCAGTTATGTACTCAGATTGGAGTCACCTTTGATCATGCGATGCTTCAATGGAAAGCAGGCCCGATCCCCGAAGATGGAATCTGGGCTCCCTACTGGTATCATGTGATTCATCAATCCACTGGGTTTGCTCCCTATCGCCCCAAATCAGCCCCCTTCCCAGAGCGTCTGAAGTCCTTACTTGCCGAGTGTCTACCCCACTACAATTATCTCTATCAATACGCCATTAAAGCTTGAGATGCCATGCATACTTCACTCTCAGACCAACGTAACGAAACCATCAATGTATGGGTCAAAGATCAATTACTGCCCCGCTCTGAAGCCAAAGTATCCGTATTTGACAGTGTAGTTCAGGGAGGGGATGCCGTTTGGGAAGGGATTAGGGTCTATGATGGGAAAATCTTTCAGCTTGATGTTCACCTTTCTCGTTTGATGGATTCAGCCCATGCGATGGGGTTTACTGATCTTCCTTCAAAAGAATTCATCACCAATGCACTCTTTGAAACCCTCAAGTCCAATGGGATGCGTGATCACACTCATGTACGCCTAACACTCACGCGGGGAGAGAAGATCACCTCTGGTATGGACCCACGCCTCAATGTATTTGGTCCCACACTGATTATTCTGGCCGAATGGAAAAAACCAGTTTTTGCTGATAACGGAATTCGTCTGATTACCTCAACGGTGCGCCGAAATCCTCCACAATGCTTGGACTCCAAAATTCACCACAACAACCTGATTAACAATATCCTCGCGAAAATACAAGCGAATCTCGCGGGGGTTGACGAAGCCGTTATGCTGGATCTTCATGGATACCTTTCAGAAACCAATGCTACAAATCTCTTCCTAGTCAAGAACAGCTGCCTGTATACCCCTCATGCAGACAGCTGCCTACCGGGGGTTACGCGTGCCATGATTTTGGATATCGCTACGGATTTGAATATACCAGCTATTCAGCGAAATCTCTCTACCACAGAAATGTATACCTCTTGCGAAATGTTTACTACTGGCACGATGGGAGAATTAGATCCTGTGGTTGAGGTAGATGGGCGTATCATTGGCAATGGAAAACCTGGACCCATGACCTTGCAGCTGTGTGATGAGTACTGGAAAAGAACCAGATCTCAGGGAGTCCCTCTTCCGTTTTGATTATGGAATATTTAACATTTTATGGGTTTGAATACTGAGTCTCCATTGTGGATGCTCTAGGCAGTAACGAAGTGCTGATTGAGTATTTTCGATGATGTCTGGCCCATCCATTGGCTGCAAGAAAAAATACTCAAACTCCAATGTCTCAAACACATGCGGCATGGCTCCCTTCTGAGGATACACCAGTTTGAGTTCATCACCGTGCTTGAGTTGCAGTAATGCACCTTCCTTTGGACTCACACAGATCCAGTCCAGTCCATCAGGAGGGATCAGGGTTCCGTTCGTTTCAATGGCAACCTCAAATCCCTGAGATTGAAGTGCTTGAACTAAATCATGATCAAGCTGCAGTAGCGGCTCACCACCCGTACATACTACATAGGGTTTGGCTTGCCCTGAACGATGAGCTGGCCATGCTTCAGAGACAGCATCCGCTAATTGTTTAGGGGTTTGAAAGCGTCCTCCCCCTACTCCATCCATCCCGACAAAGTCAGTATCACAGAACTGGCAGATGGCGCTAAGTCGATCTCGCTCTAAACCACTCCACAAATTGCACCCTGCAAAACGCAGGAAAACAGCTGGGCGGCCAGTCATATGGCCTTCTCCTTGCAGGGTATAGTAAATTTCTTTTACTGCGTAAGCCATGCAAGTCGGTCTTCAAGCCCCGGTGTATTGGGATCCCATTCCAAAACTGCCAAGGTTAATCGGCTGGATGTCACTTTTCGCCCACTCTCATCTTCAATGTTGATTTGCCATACCTGAGTCTTCCGTCCAAGATGGATCGGAGATGCTGTCCCGATTACTCGCCCACTTCGTACACTACGAAGATGGTTTGCATTGACTTCAATCCCAACACAGTACTGCTTTCTTATATCAACACATAATACGCCAGCCACACTCCCTAAGGTTTCGGCAAGGACCACTGAAGCCCCTCCATGTAAGATACCGATGGGTTGATTGGTACGATGATCCACCGGCATGGAGGCACTCAAATAATCAGGTCCGATTTCGGTGAATTGGATATCGAGATGTTCCACCATGGTGTTTCTTCCCCGCAGATTGAGCTGTTCAATCGTTGGATGTTGTTTCCAGATTCTATCCATGAAGTTTGGTTAGGAGTTGGTTCGTTGTAAGCAACTTGTTCCTCTGATTAGTGAAGAATTTACGGCATTACCATTACTAACGGAAATTGTTTCTTGATGGACTACTGATTCATTCATTTGCACCTACCATGTAGAACTCAAATCTCTACAACGAAGAGCCCTCTCAAAACAACATCCTAATCACCTGTATTGACAGAGTATCATAGCCATGTCCTGATTGATGAAGACTTGGGAAGTGCGCGACTGCAATCATTTGAGACGAAATCGATTGTTCAGATTGAATTCCTTCCTCCCTGCCCCCCTTGAAGAGCAGAAATTGGCACATCTACTATCCATCAATCTTTCCCAAGGATCATTATGTTCTGAATTCAAATACATGGGAAGGATGCAGGATATGAACTTCTGAAATGCAGAGAAAACAGTCGGTCATGAACTCATGAATCACTTATTGAATTGCCTCAAGTTTTTCAAGCCGTTCTATCCATCGGTTAAAATGAGGACATACGATCGGATCTGGTGAATACCAATCGATTCTGCAACTAATTCTCCAAAAAATCGCTTATCGTAAGCAGGATATAAATTGAGTAATCTTTTGGATGGTGCTGTTACTGGATCATCATCAATTAATTCAGGATTTTCAAACTTCTGGGTTATTTGATGTAACTCATCAAGTTGACTAACAGACATGAATGCACCCATTATTTCATTTAATATATTGATATCACTGAACAGAATGGCTTCAAACTCATGAAGCTGTAGATAAGGAATAAACCTTCGCGGATTGCCTAAATCTGTGCTGAATGAATTCTCCAAATATTGAACCCGATGATGGGGTGAGGATGTTGGGGAAATCGTATCCATGCCGGAAAATCTTTTGGAAGGGCATAGAGATCAAACATGGTGGTACAATAAGCAGATGTATCAAGTCTCAACCATTGTTGAATATCCATTTTTGGCTGTTCATAATTTCGTATTCCACCTCTAACGATCGAACCTCCAGAACTTTTAAGACGCACAAGTCGAGGGGTTGAGATGATATTTCTCCTGAATAGATATGGATAAAGCACCTGTTTGACAAAACCCTCTTCAGTTAGTCCCTCAACCACAAAATTCACTCAAATCATGGTCGTCCACCAAGAACATTCATCTCCCAAAGCTCACCAAGTGAATAGGTTTTCAGCCATTCGCTCAAAGATTCCCGACTATGATTCAAAAATACCGACTCCCCCAGTCCATCGTGAAACTCACCATTTGAAAGTGATCGTGAATCTCTGTGCTCAACGGTGATGACATCCTCAGGCTGAAACTCATTAAGAAAAGATGCTGACTGCGTTGTTAGAATGAGTTGTGTTCGACTAGCACAGCTGTGCATCAATCCAGCAATGACTGTCAATGCACTTGGATGGAGTCCTAATTCTGGTTCATCAACCAGAATAACAGAAGGCAAGTCAGGCTGAAGAAGCAACGTAGCTAAGCTCATGAATCGTAGTGTTCCGTCAGAAAGTTGATGAGCACTAAATCGATAATCAGATCCATGCTCATACCATTCAAGGCGGATTGTATCTGGATTGAGTGGGTTAGGACGTAGAGCAAATTCCTTAAACCTTGGACAAATTCTACGAACTGCCCTTAGAATCAATTCGTAGTTTGGGAGGTGTCTCTTTTGTAGCATATAGAGATAAGCCGCAAGATTTCCTGCATCCTGTGTTAATTGATCATTGTCATACAAATTACAGGTCTGCTTAATGCGAGATGTTACACTTGTGTCATGAAAGTGATAAACTCTCCACGATCGGAGGTCGGGTATGGCATACTGAGCATCTCTAAACTCATTCTCTTGATACCTTTCACCAGCAAGAGACTCCTTATGCCCACTTCCTAATATTTCTCTGGGATTGCTCTTGTCTATATCGTCTGGGTTTTGAGATATTGATGTAGTTTTGATACATAAACGTTCTTTACCAAACACGAATTGATCATCTTCAGTAGCGATGAGTTGGATCTCATAGGCGTTTAGATCAAAGTACAATTTTGCATCAATGCTGGTAGTCACTTTTGTTCCATAGTGCAACATTGCACTTGCTCCACCTGATTTAGCAACAAAAAATTGTAACCGTCCTTCCATTAATTCATTCAGCATTCTGAAGAAACTGATGAAGTTGCTCTTTCCAACTCCATTGGCTCCAATTAGTACGTTGATAGATCCCAATTGTATATCAAGCTTCTGAATGGACTTGAAACCATTAATTTTGATTTGAACCAGTTCCTTCATGCTATGCTGTACGCTAAAAGGCCTAAACAAAATTTGATGTTGGGAATGGTAAACGCATGGAAATAGTTGAAGTTCGGTGTTGTTGATACATAGAAAAATGAGTCTTCATTTGCTATAATGTTCTCGGTTGATAAGTAATCTTTAACAGCAGATAGCGACCGAGTGTATTTAAGTTTTGAGCTTCTTGGTAAGTAGGTGAATTGATATACTCAATATTATTTTGATTGTTGAATATATCATTCATAGACAATTCTATTTGACCACGATTTTTTGAAAACAACCTAGTGATGGATATATCAAAATCAAACCTATTTGGAATAGTATAGATTCTCTGATCATAGGTTTGAAATTCCATTGAGGAGTCAATGCTCCATAGTTGATTCACTCTCCAAATGACTCCAGAATCTACCTTAATATTATGGAATCGGTGATTCAAAGCATGATTGATGGTGTATCTGAGATCATTCCAAGAAAGAGATGTTATAGCTTCTACTTGAAGCGACCGGGCAATAAAGTAATCAAATCCTACGCGACTTCTAACCCGCAATAATTGACGTTCACTACGAGTGTCGTTAAAATATTCTATTCCAGAATTGATGCTAGTATCTAAATTCATTTTCCAATCCAAGCCAACAGCAGGATTACTTTTCCTTAAACCTATATTCAAACCTGCCTGCCATGTTGGACTTGAATTCACATAAGTAATTGAGTGAGTATTTTTACGATTACTTTGCCACGAACGAACGATTCTGTTATGAACTAAAATGAACATTGCATCTGAATGAAAAGATAAGCCTAAATCGTTATCCATCCTTATATATTTCACAAACATCGTATGCCAGAACTCGGGTGTAAGTACTGGATTACCTACAGAAATTCGAACAGGATCTCTACGATCCTCAAAAGGTTGAACCTGTGTTACGGAAGGCTCTTGAGCCCTAGTTCTATAATAAAAATGAAGTATGTGTTTATCCTGAGCCTTCCAATGAGCCCATAATAATGGTAAAAAATATGTGAACAATCGCCGACTGCCTAATTCATGTGCTACATTACTGTGTTGCCAAGAATGCTGTAATTTTAATTCAGATGATACACTCCATAACGAACTCGTCCCTCCCAAGCTGAACTTTAGACCAGGTCTCAGATAAGTGAGAGCCTGCCTGAATTTCCTATAATTACCACCATCATTTTCTGCATAGGTATCTAAATCAAAGGTTCGTGATTGATCATCATTACGCACAGATTGTAAATGTTCAAGATATACAGAAATAGTATGGTTATCACTCATTGGTTGAACCAACTCAAGACGCTGAGAATTACGGAAAGTGTTACTATTTAAATACCTATACTGATTTATCTTGGGGGACTGATGATTTTCTCCAGATCTCATGATACCAGTATCAGTCAATAAATCACGGCTTTCGGTAATGTTATTGCCCGAAACCAACGCCTCAAACACTAAACTAAACCCATTTGGAAATATCCGTTTCCGCCATGCCAGCTTCCCAATTCCTGAAAATTTATTGCTATGATCAGTCATAGAAGTTTCAGACACCAATTCTGCTTTTTGATTCAATGTGAAAAATGTCTCAACACCTGAGGTTTCGGATTGTAAACGTGAATTTGATATGTCTCCACGTATGATCATTTTATGTCCATCCGAGAAATCAAAATTAGCATTTAAGTGGAAATCATGGACGAGTGAACCACTGTGTGCCTTGTTCAAAAGTGAACTTTGCGACAGATTACTGTCATCCGATGATTGCAGCCGGGAAGAAAATCCATCCTCTCTGCTGTGAAGATTCATCAAAAAATAACTGGCATTCAATGTGGTTGCCCTCCCAATAGTCAAGGTAGAATTGGCACCACCGACTGTTGATTCATTAAAGCCATTTGTTCCTTCGGAAATGAATCTGCTCCGCGTCACAGGATTAATCATGGAATTGTTCATTCCCGCAAATCCAGGCTGGTTAACATTTTCAGATCCTCCTAATAAAGCATACTGGGCATTAGAATTGAACCGAAAAAGGCTTGCTTTTGAATAATATCTTGCGTGATCAGCATCCTCACCTCCCAATCCTCCCACGATTTGCCCAAATATGCCTTTTTGAGACTCCTCATTTAATTCTATATTGATAGTACGCTCATCTCTTCCATCTGGAATTCCCGTAAGTTCTGCTTGATCAGATTGCTTGTTGAAAACTTGAACGAGGTGAACTGATTCGGCTGGTATATTTCTGGTGGCAATCGTAGGGTCATTAGAGAAAAATTCTTTCTCATTAATCAGCACATTTTCTACCATGCGACCGTGAGCATAAATGTTGCCATTGGGGTCAACCTCAATACCCGGCATACGGTGCAAAAGATCTTCAACCACTTCCATTGGCTCTAAAACAAATGCCATAGCATGGTATTCAATCGTATCCCCCCGAACTACGAATGGTAATCGATCTGCAGTTACAACAAATTCATCTAAGGATTTATTTCTAGGCAAAAGATAAGTAGTCCCTAAATCTACGTTTTCACCGTAAACAATAAACGAACGGTAAGCCGCCTGCATCCCTACATATGTAACCTGCAGAATATAGGACTCGGGCTTTACATCTGAAAAAGAAAATACACCATCGTGATCAGTTGTTGTGAAATTGACGATACTTGAATCTGTATGGATTAGAAGAATCACTGTTGCATTTGGGAGGACAGTATGATTGTCAGATGTTGTGATGATCCCATTTACGGAATAGGGTTGTGCCTCTACGATTACAAATGGTATCCAGAAAAACACAACAATCAAGAAAAAAGCAGGCCAATTGTTAACCATATTATTCCACCTACATACAGCATCAACAACCATGATGAAACTCGGAACGAGTCTCAAGGGTTGCTGATGAATAAACTACAACATCATTGTCTTAAGTGTGTAAGTACTCAGCAGGTGGTTAAATGTTCATCAGTTCCCAAATCCTTCAATTCTTGGCGAAAATCGTAGAATATCTCTTGCCTTTTCCCACTTAATCTGGTTTTCAAATATGACTCGTTGAACGATTGAGTCATACTCATCGGTATTTACTTGCTTGCCAGCAATAGGAGGCACGATAGGGCTGAGTTGCTCGCCTATATTGATTTCCTCAGCGGCATATACCTCCCCTGTATCGTGATTGGTAACCATTAAGATGAGTCCAGGCAAGCCATAAAATAATCCAGGACCAGCATTTGTAAGTATTTCTGGGGTAAACCAAGCCTCAGTACTTCCATACTGACCATCCGAAGTAGCTTTCAAAACTAAAAACCCAAGATATTTTCGTTCCTGCCCGGATTCAAGCTTCCAAGACCATTCTGGTAAGTGACCCTGAACTAAATATTCAGCATCATAAAATAGTCGCGATTCTATATAACGAGTCTCACCATGAACAACAAATGTAGTATCAACGAATTCCCATCCAATTTCCTTCCCATCACTTGTTGAGTTACCTGGCTCATAGGAATCATTGATGGATGGATACATGATTGAATTATAACCATCAAAAGTTAATTTCATAGTAATAGTAGAATGCGTAGCATTGACCTCGTCTAAATCTGAAACTATCCCCCCAATTTGATCGGTAGGAAGCGAGAGAAGAGAACGGGTATGAGCATAGGTCACAGATCCAGATTGAGCAATGGCACTAGGAGATACTGCCATTGCAAAAAAGAGAATGATCAATCGGACTATGGACATTACTCAAGCTTATCTATTCTAAGCAAAGGGCCGCGGTATTTCCATTGTTCTTGTCTGAATAAATTCCCCATTCCCCGCAACCAGAGTTGAGAAGACAATCTACAAATTCAGCCTTTTCGCTTTTACCCGCACCACCACGAAGAACGCAAACTGTTGATTGGACACAAACAGGCAGAATTGATGTCTGATTATCAAGGTGAGAGAGCTGAGAAGCCTGCAAGAGTTCATCCTGATCATGATAAGGATCAACCAAGTAGGGTGTTTGCACACCCGTAAAACCTGGTGTACACAGCACAGTGGCGAACAACAAAATGAACAAATAAATTTTCAACATAACAGTAAATGATTGGTTAATTGTACCAATATAATAGGTGTAAAATTAGAAACCAAAATATTTGAGAATCTTAACAGATTTTTAACAATTACCGTCATTTTTGATGTTCTTATGAATTTCGTCGTAAGCAAATATAATGACGAGTTCAAAGTATGCGGGATTATGTGCCTTTGTAAAAGCCTCTTACTAATGCATTACAATCCTTGAGAAATTATCATGAAAGTTGATATTTTATCGCTGTGTAGAATCACAACTCCCCTTTAACATTGACTAAAGATTCGTACATTTTGAACCTCCGAATTGAAATCAAGTTGTGATTTCAGATGCACGCATTTTTCTCCAGTATCGTGCAAGACCCGCCCAGCTCTCTCTTGGCTGGCCCATATAGTTGTAGGGTTCCTGTAATGCTGAATCAACCATGGACCGCATGTGCTTCATCTCCGAATTATGGAATGCTTCTGAACGCGTGATATCAGATTCCGAGTGATCATTTAACGACTTTAGAACAGCATTGGCCCAGCTCTGTAATCTCAAACGCATCGCTTGGATGTGATGGTTTGGATGTTGGATAACTCCAAAATGAGTTAAAAAGAATTGATCCATGTGATGAGTTTCCAGTCTTTGAAGTGACTGTTCCCATACGTCTACATTGATATCTGGCGGTGGGGCTACTGGAATAATATAGTCCGAACCTTGAACTCTCATTCCTGCAGCATCACCAACAAATGCAATCTTTTCCTGATCATCCAACCACGCAATGTGATGTGAGGCATGCCCTGGTGTGTAACAAGACCGCAGATATCGTCCATCAAGGTCAAGTATCGAATCATCTTCAACTACATAGACCTGCTCCTCTGGGATCGGTAAAATAGCCCCCCACAATTCATCCATTTGATCGCCATAGATCCTCTGGGCACTTTGAATGAGTCTTTCTGGATCAATGAGATGCGGAGCTCCTATTGGATGGACATAAAATTTGATATCATCCACCAACTTCGCCAGCTGCCCTACACATCCGGCATGATCCAAATGAATATGTGTCAAGACCACATTCGTAACCTCGGACAACCCTCCTCGCGGGCCCAAAGCTGTTTCGAGCATCTTCAGGGTAGTGGTAGGACCAGGGTCAATGAGCGTCAGTCCCTGGGATGTTTCCAGTACAGCACAGGCAATCAAGTGAGGTCTACCCCGAAACTGTAGATCTAAACACCATGTTGAAGAATGGGTATCAATTAATTGCATAAAGGTGGGTGTAATTCTCAGATCCTACTTGATTCATTTTTCACCATTCAAAAATCGGAAGGCATCTATATTCCTGAATCAGTTTGGAATAAATTTAAGGTCATGGCCTAATAAATTCCGGGTATAATCCTGTATTTGGCGCGTGCACGATACTCTCCCCATTTTTCCGAACCATATTTCAGCTCGCAGAACTTATCATCTGTTCGCTCCCGTGCGACACACAGACTCATGATGAAAATCCCATAAGTCCATGCCCATGGATTTAGAAAGTAACCCAGTGATAATGCAAATGCTATTCCAATCAATGCTTCCCCAAAGTATCCAAAATGACGAGCCTTACCCCAAAACCCGCTATAAAGAATCTTACGCTCGCCCACTGAAATGAATTTTGGGGGGATTCCCAAAAACGAACGCTCAGGCCATCTTTTAAAGGTATATTTCTGAAGATTAGAGCCTCGTGAGATACCCCACCCGATCAGAAATAAGATGGAAGTCACAATCATCAATATAGTTGTCCAAGCCTCACCAAATTCTGGATTGGGATAAACAACCATTCCCCACAATGGCATGGTGAACATCCATCCAAATACAACAAGAGAACCCCAGTAGAGCTTGAACCCAATTCCTTCGTGAATCAAATCAAATGTATACAGTGTTACGGCCTCCAATACAAAATAATCCAGGATATAGAACGTGAAAAAAGCCGTGAACAAGAAAATGCCTGGGTTGGAATCCTCACCAAATAATTCATAATGAACCCATGCTCCAGACAGTGCATTTAGCACCAGAAAGACTCCTCCAAACGCATAGAAATTCATCTTCATATCAAACCGGCCCTCAAGAAGAGAGAGTTCCTGCACACTCCCCGTCCAGAACGCTTTGATGCGATTTTTTTTCTGTTTTTTTCGATGAAGCACATAGGTTAGAATGGAAAAAATGGTGGTAAACACCGTTCCTCCCATCACTGCAAAGATGGTGGAGCGATACAACCAATCGCGGGGCATTCCCGTAAGTTCAAACCACCAAACAATGAGGAAAACGCAGAAAACAAAAAGTCCATTGAGTCGATATCGACGCGGATGCCCAGTATCGGGGTTTGTCACATATCCATTGAAGCTCCTGCCCGGCAGAATAATCTGAACAAGTATATAGGCTACATACGCAATCAATGGCGTAAAAAAACCAAGTATTTTTTCTGTTAGGGAAAGATCAAAAAGGTGACTTACCCCAAGCCAGTCTATCATCTATCTTTGTCTTAATGGGGTATGCTCGAAATAACAGAGACTACATTGAAAATGAACTCGCTAAGCTGTATTGGGGGCATAAGGATTAAATGAAATGAGTTTCAATTTAATTTACCCAAAAATGAATTCTTGGGTAAGTTGGGCTGGATAGGGATTGTTTCAACGAAATTGAAATCATCCATGGAACGCATTTGTTTGATCCCCATGCAGACAGTCCGGTAAGTTCGGCTTGTACCAATCAAAAACGATGATGATGTGACACTGGATTTCTATCGTGTGCGGAACTTGATACCCTTATCGGACATCTTCATCTGTCAAAATTGGAATATCCTCCTGCACTGAGGGCATTATTGGGCGATTGCTTCGCCACGAATCATTGAGTTGTACGGAAACATCATCGTGATGAATCAAGACGGGACCATTGTATCTGGCTTCCATAGGAGCATTCTCTAAACGTAAAACGCCACGCGGGCACACAGCAGCACACATTCCACAACCGACACAGGAAGCCCGAATGATATTCTGCCCACGCTGTGCATACCACCTTACATCAATGCCCATCTCACAATACGTAGAGCAGTTACCGCAGGAGATGCATTGACCTCCATTGGTGGTGATGCGAAATCTGGAGAAGTATTTCTGCAACAGCCCAAGAATGGCAGCCATTGGACAACCAAACCTACACCATACTCGGGATCCCATGATCGGATAGAACCCTACGCCTATCACGCCAGCAAATATCAGTCCAATAAAAAAGCCATACCACTGCTGAAACAACATCGTCAATCCTCCCAGAAAACCTCCCCCCGACATCTGATTTGCCCATAACAGCAGTGTGGTCAGGATCACGAATACCAAAACACTATGAACCATCCAACGCTCTACCTTCCATGCCTTCGTCGATTTATCCGACAGATGGCGGAATGGATCTCCGGCAGTCTCTGCCAGTCCCCCGCAACCACAAACCCATGAGCAGTACCATCGCTTGCCATAAAAGTAGGTCAGGATTGGCGTTGCAACGACCGTCATCACGGCCGTCCAGAATAACAGAAAAACGCCCAACCCAGGTCCGCTCAGAGAGCTGAATGTAGATGGCCACAGATAATCATACTTGAGAGGCCAGAAATAACTAAAATAAAATTCGGGCTGATGAAGAAGCACCATCAGGTGGGGAATCAGAAAGGCTAGTCCAAGCTGAAAAAACATCACCGAGATTGTTCGCAAAATTTGATAGCGGTTATCTCGATACTTGATCAGCATACGCACTCCCATGACCAATACGGCAAGGGTATAGAGCAGTCCATACAGGAACCACTGATCTGCTGGAGTTCCGCGAAGAATCATACTCAATGGATCAGCCCCCCGAATGAGCTGCTCAAGGTTTGTAGGAGACCAGTATAAAATGATGTAGAATCCCGTAAATACAATCCCGAGGATCCATCCAATCATGCCCCTAGCCGTTGCTCCAGAAAACCATACCCCATTATTGTTCACACCCGCAGGCTGATCCAAAAGACGCGAAAATAGAATCCCACTCCCCACAATTAATCCGATCAAGGACATCCCAAAGGTAAAGGTAGGTGGGAGTGCCCCATTGCCAAGGAAAGTGATGAGCAAAAATAGAATGCCGATGCCGATGAACGCTAGTCCAACCTTCTGACGAGAGGAATATCTGGATCCAGGGGGCGTTAACTGTAAACTTGGTTGATGATTCATAAGATCTTTGGTTATGCAGCTGCGGCTTGACGATAAACTGCATGTGAATAAAACTCAGGATCAAACCGTGCCTTCTTGAGCTGGATCATGACATCATCAACTTGGGCATGGTCACGAATCCAAGCCTCACATTGATCCTGTCGTAAACGCAGGCCCATCACATTAAATCCCAGTACTCTTCCTGTCGTACGATCACTGTTGATCCGCAAAAGTTTTCGGCCGCTTTGGAAAACTTGCGAACGTACATTTGATTCGGGCTTTACGGGAATGTCTCCATAGGTTTGATATTCAATCGTAAAGAATTTGGCCGAATTAAAAAATACACCACGACGATAGGGAGTTCGTTGACCCGTTAGGGTAGATGCTACCACTTTACCATGAGCACGTCCAGTATACCATAACTGTTCAATTCGTCGACTTCCGATGCCATCGGCATTAAATTCAGCACAGTCACCTGCTGCATAAACATTCGGCACACTGGTTTCAAAAAATTCGTTGACAACAATGCCTCGGTTGGTTTCAAGTCCAGAGGCCTTTGCCACATCGATATTCGGATGCACCCCTGCGGTGAGACCAACAAACTGGCAGTCAATACGATCGTCTTCGCTGGTCTCCACGGAATCAACCATTTTTTCACCATGAATCGCCTTGAGCTCCGTTGTCAGCCTAAGATCAATTCCATGATCAAGAATTTCCTTATTGATGATCTGAGATTCTTCTTGGGGAAGCAGGTAGTCCATGTAACTCTTCTCCCGCACTAGAAATGTGACATCAATTCCCCTTGCATGGAGCATTTCTGCCATTTCAATACCAATCAGTCCACCTCCAACAACGACCCCTCGCTGAATACCTTTCGTATTGCGTTCCATCAATGCAAGGTCTTGCATGCCGTACAATCCCTGGACTCCATCAAGATCCTGCCCAGGCCATCCAAATTTATTGGACTGTGAGCCGGTTGCCAAGAGAAGAGCATCGTAAGCGATGTCATTGCCATCCGCAATGCGAACGATCTGGGCATCGGTATCTACCTGATAGGCATACCCCCGCACCAAATCAATTTTATTCTTTGACCAGAAGGCATCTTCATAGGGTTTGGTTTCCTGATAGCGCATATGCCCCATGTAAATGTACATCAGGGCAGTTCGTGCGTAAAAGTGATCTGTTTCACTGGAAACAACCGTAATGCGATCAGAGCTGTACTTGCGGATAAATCGAGCTGTGGTGATCCCGGTAATTCCATTACCGACAATGACAATGTGTCTTTTCATCACATGATGATGTTAATTTGTGGTAAGTTACGAAAATACGCATTATTATTGACAGATTTTACTTGTTGTACACATGACCTACGGAATTACAGGTAATACTCAAAAGGATGGTTTTTGGCCCTTGGTTCAACAGCTTATGGAGTGGACCGACACCCAAGGGATCCATCTAAGGCTTCATGCCCCGATCGCATCGGGACTTGTGAAGCGTTCCATGATTTCCCCAGAACATGCCGAAAAGATCTCGACTGATGCTCCTGCCCAAACATGCTCCATGATCCTTTCCATTGGCGGTGATGGAACGCTCCTGCATACTGCTTATGACGTTGGAACATCGGGGGTACCGATTTTAGGGGTCAATATCGGCTATCTTGGATTTCTGGCCGATGTGGAAGCCATGCACCTTCAGCAGGCATTTCAACTCCTGCAAGCCGGTCGTTATGAGATTGAAAAGCGTAGTGCTCTGAGTCTGTCTGGTCCATGTCAGAGTTGGGCTCTCAATGATATCGTCATCACCCGGCAACCTTCTGGAGGGCTTGCTGCCATTGATGTAGACGTAGATGGAACGCGGTTGAATCGTTATTGGGGAGATGGCTTGATTATCGCCACCCCCACTGGATCTACCGCCTATTCACTTGCCGTTGGTGGACCCATTGTGATGCCTGGAAGTAATGTCATCCTTGTCAGTCCTGTTGCTCCTCACAGTTTGACGGTCCGCCCCATCGTTTTACCAGCCTGTTCAACACTCACTCTACAACTAGCACATAGTTCTGCCCAATGTACGATTGCACTGGATGGAAGGAGTCATCCTATTTTGAAGAAAAAAGAGCCTTACACAATCTCCCGAGCTGATCATACAATCCAACTCGTACGATTCAAAGATACAGATTACTTTGGTACGCTTCGCTCAAAGCTTTCTTGGGGGATGGGACCACAAATCATTCCTTAATTCCTGTACTTTGTACATTGCTGACGACCCTCTCCGATTAGTGCCTTTGGAATATTTAAAAATTAATGACAGTTTTTTATGATTGGGTTTCACGGGTTAGAACTATCTTTCGACCGCAGGCATCATTGGATACAACTCCATATCATGAGTTTTTTCTTCACGCACCATGATCTTAGAGACCATTTCTATCATCCGATCAGACGAGTACATAGTTGTATGTTGAGAACTCCTGTATGTGATTTGATGCATGGAATTTATTCGTATTGTCTGTATACGGTAAACATACGGATTGAAAGAAGTCTTTCGGATGATTCATCATTTTCTATGGAGGAAGCATCATTATCATGATGTACATCAAGCATTTTCAGGAAGTGAGTTTTCTGGATCACTCATGGGAAACTTTCTTGATTTGTCCATATGTAGGCTAACTATTGTAACGTATCAGGTTTGATGAGAATTCTTCTTTCGTTCCTACTCTTGATCCTCATTGGATGTACATCTACCCGTTCTACGGTTGTTGAAATTGATGATCCTTCTGATCTCACGATTCGTTCTGTAATTGATCAGCTGTGGGAGCATACCCCTCCCGATTCATTGATAGCGGTGGGGGACTTAGCACTGAAATCTCCACTCTACTCTGGCCCCAAAGTGAGGGCAGAAATTTTGCACCGCAGGGCGGATTCTCTATTGATGATTTTTCGTGCTCCCGTTTTTGGGTTTGAAGCTGCCCGTCTACTGGTGACTCAGGACAGTTTATTTATGTATGACCGCCTCAGAAAACATATCTTTGTGGCGGATACCACCCATCCGGTATTCCTGCGTATATTAAGGGTTCAAAATGCGATGGAATATCTGTTAGGATATATGCGTCCAACGAATCCACATGACTTGAAATTACTGTCAGATCCTAACGGAATCATTCTTGAAGATTCACTCATGAACCGGTCCTATACGATTGATCCTACTTACTGGCGCATCGTTCACTTTGCTCAACGAGATCATCTTGGATCTTTGGTGGAGGCATATTATTACAATGATTTTTTTCAGGTAGGAGATACGTACTTCCCTCAGCAGATTATTTACAGAAATCTACCTGAACAGACCAATATCATTTTATCGTATAATCAAATCCTGATTGATCCACCTATGAAACCACTAGGATTTAACCTTCCAAGTGATGTTCAGCGATTTGAGTACAAAGATTTTCAGTAGCTTTGTTACAATCCACATTCCTATTTAATCAATCTTATTTATGGCAAATACATTTGATGTGATCGTCGTCGGGACAGGTCCCGGTGGATATGAAACTGCAATTCGAGCCACCCAACTCGGATTTAAGACCGCAGTTGTTGAAAAAAATAAGCTAGGTGGTGTCTGCCTCAATGTCGGCTGTATCCCAACCAAGGCACTTCTTAAAAGTGCTGAGATCATGGCATACACGAATCACTTGAGTGATTACGGTCTGCAACTTGATGGAACCGTTACCGCTGATTTTCCAAGTGTCATCCAGCGAAGTCGTAATGTTGCTGGGAAAATGAATGTAGGTGTGGGATTTCTGATGAAAAAAAATAAGATTGAGGTCGTCTTCGGGCATGCCAGACTCACTGGTGGTGGCTCTATCAGCGTCACTCCATCGGTTGATATGGATGGAAAAGAAGTCGGCACTGCTCGCACGCTCCAAGCCAAACATATTATCCTTGCGACGGGAGCACGAGCCAGAGAAATCCCTCCACTCCCCATTGACGGAGAAAAGATCGTAGATTACAAGGGAGCTATGCTTCAACAGAAACGCCCCAATCGATTGTTGATTGCTGGTGCTGGTGCCATTGGGGTCGAATTTGCATACTTCTATCATCATATGGGGACAGAAGTCCACTTGGTGGAATTGCAGGATCGCATTGTTCCGATTGAAGACGAGGATGTTTCTAAACAACTTGAACGAACCTACAAAAAATCTGGGATCAAAATCAGTACTGGTGTAAGTGTAGAACGCGTTGAAGAAGATGGTGATTCACTGAAAGTATATTTGAAATCATCCAAAAAAACAAAGCCAATTGAAGTCGACCAAGTTCTGAGCTCTGTTGGAATAACGGGCAATATAGAAGATCTTGGATTGGAATTTATTGGTGTGAAAACCGATGGGGGCTTTATTAAGATTGATGAATTCTCTCGTACTGGAGTAGATGGAGTCTATGCGATTGGAGATGTCGCTGGTCCACCTTGGTTGGCTCATAAAGCCAGTCATGAGGGCATCATCTGTGTCGAAAAGATCGCTGGTCAAAAGGTCCATGCTATAGATAAGGGGAATATCCCCGGGTGTACCTATTGTCAGCCCCAGATTGCTTCAGTAGGCTATACCGAACATGCAGCTCGTGAGGAAGGGTTTGACATCAAAGTTGGAAAATTCCCCTTTACTGCATCTGGTAAAGCTTCCGCAGCTGGACACAATGATGGTTTTGTTAAAATCCTTTATGATTCGAAATACGGCGAACTCCTTGGATGCCATATTATTGGACATGATGCTACCGAGCTCATTGCCGAGATCGTAACCGCCCGTACATTGGAAACCACTTTTCACGAAATCCTTGAGGCCATCCATCCGCATCCAACGCTTTCAGAAGCGATTATGGAGGCTACCCGGGATGCACTGGGGCAGTCCATCAACTCGTAGTTAGAGATGAATCTATCATAGACGGGGGATTTTCAGATATTGATCCAATGCATCATTCTGATGCTTTCATTCGACTTCAAATTTCTGTGTAGGAGCTATCTTTCAGCTCATGCTTTACTTCCGAGTTTCAACTCTTGACTTCATATCTAAAGAAGCTTTTGCAAAACCTCAGAGTTTTCGTAGAAATATTGCTCTGAAGCACCTGTGACGCATTTTCTATAGTTCACTAAGAGGTTTTGCAAACGGCTCTAAAGTGTATCAATAGACCTACAACCGCCCACCCAAAACCAACTATTCAAAATTGACCTATCAGACAGGATGCATCCATATCCATGCCTCCTTTCTCAACGATGCACCTTCCCAATCTGTGTGATCCTCCTCTTACATGGATTTGAGTCCTTCTACCTTTCAGTTACACCTCTTGTATTCATTGAATCGCTCCATAGGGCGATCATTAACGAATTTATCACGATTTTGTATCTTTTACAAAGTTGGCCTAAGGCAATGTCGGTCATCATTATTTTGGGACTTCCATTACCTCAAATAGCCTTGAGAATCTCTGCAATATAGTCATACCCATTGTTGGTGTCTCGTACCTGAAATAAAATATGGTTATCGGCAAATTTCTGGCGATCCCAAGATCCATCAGCATAGCGATCTTTGAGATCCTGAAACGGGGTAGTGGATACAATAAATGAATCAAGTTCAATATCCGGGTGATCTAGTTTATCCTGTAAACCTTTGAGCTGTACATGTAACTGAACTTTCTCATCTACTGGATTAGCGTGAGCATAAATCATCCCATGCGGTTCTACGAATACGATACGCTGTCTCTTTCCTTCCTTAATCCAAATGATGAAGTCTGGATAGAACCCATAGCTCTCGAAAAAGCCTATTCCTTTGCCTCTTGATAGATTACGTAATAGAAATATCTCTTTCTTACTTTCTGATAATTCTTTCATCCAATATTCTCGGAGATCCTGAACGAATTTCAATTCACCTTGATTGAGTGGCGGTGGGGATACCTTGATTTCACCAGTCTGCTCAACTAGCAATGGTTGGTATAAGTGACGATCAAAATAGACTCGCTGTGGATTATCGATATCGGACTTGTATAGATCTCCTGATTTGGAAAGTCTCTCAATATCTCTTACAATTTCTGCTTGACTTGCTGGAACCTTAACAATATACTTTGGACCAGATTCACCGAGCTCAACATTAAACTCTAAATTTGGAGTACTCTTTTCGAGATTTTGATAGCTCATATGGTCGGATTCCCATTTTGATCTGTGGTTCTTGTAGAAACGATCAGCGTACTTTCGGAGAATCGTCACCGTTGCACTTTGAAAATCTTGAAGATCCTTCCATTTTGATGGATTCATCATTCGATCATCGGCAAACATTTCGTACAAAGATTCATCTTCCATAATACTTCTCAATTTGAGTGGATCAATAGCTAAATTATCATAACCACGCTCTTTCACATATCTGGACACATCCAAGTACACATCAGTCCAGTTCACAAAGCCAAGAACTTCCCTGATCTCCTGAATTGATCGTGTCCTACCTATTCTGCCTTCCGTCACTGTGTCCGTACCACTTGTAATCACATGCGTTTGGGATCTAGCATCAAGACGCACTCGAAATTTTTCATTGATTTTCAATATCCACTCCGTTTGTGCTCGAAAATCTTTTCCTTTTTCCAGTTTTGGAATCATCAGGCTATTATCCATCCATTCATCGTTGGCTAGAGTAGGTACATGGACTTCTATCATTTCCTCTGCACCCTCCAGTTTTAGATATTCACGAAATTTAGCCATATAATCGGCACGTAATGCGAAGATATTGAGCGTTTCCAGCTTCTGAATAATGTCTGGATGCATGGTCCCCTCCAGTGTAGCACTACGTCTAAGAGTCTGCTTAAAACCTAGTAGGCGCACACCTCGCCCGAATAGTTGAATAATCTGTGCCCCTTCACTACGCCCGATATTCAGAAGTCCCATGTTTGATACGCGCCAACTATTCCAACCTTCTAAAAATTTTCTAGAACCAATGAGAATATTGATGTTTGTCTCTGGTTCATTGATATATTTGAATAGCGACCCCGAAATAACATCCTCCTCTACTATAACCCCCTCTGCTTTTGCTAGCACATGCTTCTTAAACTTTGATGTATCCCCAATACTGATTACTCCAAAGTATTGGTCTGAACCTGCAACCTTCAGTCCAATTTCCCCATCTGCATTCTTGAGATCACATAGAACCAGTCCACCCGCATGATGAGCATGTAGCATTTCGGTTACGATTTCTTCGTATATGGAATCTTCGTCAGCCTCGCTAAAATAACTGAACTTGCCTTCAAATAAATCTTTCCCTTCGCTTTGAAAACCAGATTGTCCCGATAGAAGATTTTGCAGGTTTTCAACTGCCCATCTGCGATCGCTTAGGAAACGATGGAGAAAACATACTACCTCAAGCACATCGCTACGCGTTTCTCTTCGTTCCGAGTAGATGGCATTCACGCTTCCGCCCACCAATGCCCATAATGGCTTTTGAATATTGTATTTACGAATCCGATGAGATTGATCCTGAAACACAGACTGCTGCTCATGAAAGGTAAGAAGACTCGCCAGAAGAAGTAGATCACGATGGCCTCCAGGGTCTCTTACCAGATTGAGGATTTTAAAATCTTTCCCGTATCCATCTTTATAAAAATGACCATAAGAGTAGTCAAATACGATGGCTTTCCCGTACTCTGCTGTAAGAGTGTTGTTACCTGCAGCAGTAAGAGCTTGTCCGAAAGTGGCACTATACTCAAACGTAAATCCAGTCATACCAATTGCAGTGCGTACTTGCCTCCATACTCTCCCGCCTGAACCCTTGTGGCCTTCATCCACGAAGATCAGGTTGTTACCTTCAAAGGCATCAACGGGAATGCTTTCCCCCTGTCCGTGCTTTTCCATGACTAATTTGGTGATTTCGATCACTTGAACGATATGTTCATGGATGAGTGGGAGACCATCCTGCTTGAATCGACAGCACGGGATATTGGACTGTTCCATATCAGACAAGTGTTGTTCACTCAATCTTTCGTTTGGGGTAATCAAGATGATGTTATCCAAGGTTTCACGGTTGTAGTGTAGAAACTGGTGAAAATTTAGGTGAAGTAGCAAAGTTTTTCCACTACCAGTGGCCATCCAAAATGCGATTTTGTCAAGGTCGGAAAGAGCGAACTCATAGGATGAGTTTGGTTTTCGTTTTCTTATAAATTCATTTAATTGGCTAACAAAAATATCGGTGTGATTCCATCGAAAATCGAGATATATCTCTGTATAAAGTGCTGCAAGATGTTGGAAATAGCGCAATATGATGGGCTCTCCCCTACCCCTGTTCATTTCTTGAAGTACATCTCGAATGTGGCCATCGTACTTTTCCAGCTTCACGTACTTATTCTGATCAAAATTTGACCTAGCAGTCAGTCTCTTCAATATGTAACTATTCCCATTGCTGTCAAAGCCTTCCTCAGTTTTACAAAGATCTGTAAGAATTTCTTTTGTATTCTGATAACCAAGCCATTGATGTAGCCATGTCAGCAGCGTTAAGTTCTGCTCCAGTCTGATTGCCATGATGGAAGAATGAGTTGGCATTATTGAGGAGATTTTGAGACATTTGCAAACATCTTGTCCTTGAAGATTGGTTCAATGGGCTTCGCCCCAACAATACTGGACATACCGTTGACATAAATTACATCTGCCTCTACGGTGATTTTTTTCTCGTTAACAAACTGTTTGTCTCTGGCGAGATCGATTTCTTTCCAGTTTACAGTATCACGCCAGATGATCACAGTAATGCGATTTGGATGCTCGCGAGTTTCACCACGTAAAACCAGATAACGCCTGTTATCGTCCATATGCACTTTACGAGTTTGTACCTTCATCCCCAGTAGGTAATTGAAGGTCTCGGTTATATCTACCATCCTACTTGATTTTTCACCATTCACATAAAGGTTAAGTTGATAGTCAAATGGGGTGAATAATTTAGTGGGATTCAGGAAGGTTTCGCAGTCCTTTGTTTCCCACTTGAGCATATACTTGAGGGTATAGTCTTCAATGATACTTTCAAGTTTACTCGCGTCTTTTTGCTCAAATTCTATGCTGTCTAACGCATCCTCATAGGACTCCAAACGCAAATATTTTATGATTCTGAGAGATGTATCTGCCTCTGCAGATGGATGGGGTTTTCCCTTCTTCCATTTGGATGAAAATGCAACTTTTTTAATACGTGGGAGCAGTACCGTATCAAATTGTTCACCGACTTCCACTAAGGAGTCATCCAATAATAACTTCCCCTTTTCGTCTTGATATTGCACCTGTTGA
>JAPOUL010000051.1 GCA_026708685.1 Bacteroidota bacterium | reverse complement strand
TCAACGCCATCGCCAACGCCCTAGGCACCGACAACATCGACATGCCAGCAACCCCCCAAAGGTTGTGGGCGATCATCAACCAGTAAACCGGTCCGGTTCGATGGGGACGCCGGCGAAGAAACGTTTCGGCCCGGGTCTGGGGTTCGGGTGGAGTCGGAGGCTGGATGGTTTCGCGGCGCACAAGCGCCGATGGATCCCAATACCTCACACCCGATCTTCGCGATCTTCAATAATCAGTGAGGAAAGGCCGCCGCCCAAATCGATCAGGGGCTTATCCAGAATCTCCCGCGCGCACCCATTGCCTCGGGTCAGCACACCCGCCCGGATCATCTCCTCAAAGGCATCGTTGCCGCTGGGCTTTGGGATCGACTTTGGCTTGGTGATCAAGGCCACCGGCGTTCCCCGGTCGAGCACCTCTACTTCGCCGCCCCGCCGAACCTCGCGGATATAGCGCGACAGGTTCGCCTTGAGATCTGTCATCGATACGGAAGTCATGGTGGCTACCATACCCCCGCTTGGATGGACTTGGCAAGGACTGCATTCAAGCTAAAGGGTTTCAGCTCTCCTACGCAACAGACGCTGCCACTTGTGGCGTGGTGCGTTACAGTGTGGGATGAAGATCAGGCACAAGGGGCTACGGGCGTTGCACGAGCGGGGCAATCCCGCAGGGGTGCCCGCCGGAATAGCGCCGCGACTGAAGCGTATTCTGTTCCGACTTCAAGAGGCGACGCATCCGCGCAACGCGGACGCGCCGGGTTTCCGGTTGCACTCATTGAAGGGAGTTCGCATGATCGCATGAGAGGGCGCTATGCGCATGATTGATACGTGCGCCCGGCCCAGACTGATGCGGCTGAAACAAGGTCCGCGACCGCTTCGACCGACTGGCTCCGCCTGAAAAGCACAATTTGTGGGCCATGGCGGAACTGGGGCCAAGACCGTGTCGTTCAGGGAATCCACCAGAGAGGCGTGGGAGCCGTCGTCCCAACTCGCGCTGAACTCATCGCAAAAGGTATGATCTGCAGTCCCGTCCACGGTGACGCTGGCTTCGCGGTCCCTCTGTTCGACGAATTCCTGCGACGGGCGCTGCTAGGCTGAACCGACGGTCGAATCCGTCGTGGGCCGCAACCGCACACAGGATGCCGATATTCGACAGCGCGGTTTAAATCGATGACGGGGGTTGGAGGCTGGATTGTCCAGTAATTACAATATTTTACGCGAGTCCGTGAGAGAAGCGTTATGACAGCAGTGAATCCGATTATGTTTGCTGAATGTGTTATAAGGCGTATTACGTCTTGACGACTAATCTGATTTAATTAGCTCAGGTGTAAGTAGCTCAATTCGACTTACTGAGTACAGGAAGCCTACGTGATTAGGATGCTTGCTGAGATACTCAATCAATTCAATAACCTTCTCCGCACGCATCTGATCTTTTTTCGAACTAGAATTTCCAGATTCGATAATACTCCGATATCTTGTCAATAATGGGGATTTAATATCTTCTTCTGGAGAGTTTTTCCTCAAAATCTCTTTTGCTCCCTCAGTTATGTATGCCTCAATCAGACATCCATCATGTGTTCCTTGGAGAATTCTGATTCCAGGATAGTTGAATATCTCATCCACGACTTCGAGATCCGTTATCTCACCACGGCAAAACCTATGGTAAATTCCAGCATTTATTGATCGTAAGAAGATAGCCACTACAGCAGAATATGCGAATGCTCTGCGATCACTTCGCAGCGATCCAAGCACTAAACCAAGTCGGTGGAAAGCTTGTGATATCTGCCGAATACTGAGCTCTGTTGTTTCAAAGATGTTCTGCGAAAATTTCTTAACAGATGGAAAGCTTTGCTTTGCATCAGCATCATTTGTGCGCTCAAAATAATCTAAAAAGCTTATTGTAGTTAAGATGTTTTCAATAAACTTCTTTCGCTTAGGTAGGGGAAGTTGAAAATCTATGTCAATAAATCTTTGCAAGTAACCCAAGGAATCAAAATCTCGGCCATACAGTGCCTTTATTGAATGGGCAAGCTGAGTGCGGTTAACGGCAAGAACAAAAATGATGCCATTAACAGAGAACAGATGTTTGGCTGCCTCCAATAGCCCCACAGCGTAGGAAGGCCTGCACCGGTCCAACTCATCAATCACTACTATCATTGAATTCTTTTTTTTACATTTTGATACCGCCGCGGCCATTTCCTTTAAGGTGCTTTTAAAGTTCTCTATTAGATCTTTAGATTCGTTGTACCTAGAAAACCGTTGTTTCATTAAAGCATCAATATCAACGAGACCTGATGAAAAAACGCGGGCAGCCGATGTAGCGGTTTGTCTGAATATATCTTTTGCCAATTTCTTCGTTTCGGCAATTCTCTCCGCTGCCGCACCCTTTGGATAATCTTTGAATCCTTCCGTCAATTCCGTGGACAAAACAAGGAAAGGTTCATCTGAAAAGTCGGTTAACCAAGCATTGAACTCAATGACTGGAAAACCTTGATTACGCAAGTACTGAGACCACAATCTGAGAAACGTGGATTTTCCTTCACCCCATGCTGCGTCAACAGCGAGGACACAAGGGCCATCAATTGAGTGAAGAAGGTGAGTGAGAACTTTAATGGGCTCTTCTCGTTCAAGCGAGTCATTCGCGAAAGGGTTATCTTCGGGAACTTCAATTTCAATAGGTTGTATTCTTATGCCCATGGAAGTTTCCTGTTCGGTAAGCTACTGTGAATTTAGATCGTTGATTCGCGTTTGAAATCAAGATCAGTTATGGCAAAAAACCGTTTCCTAAAATGCCAAGTAGTTCTTGCTAAGTACCGAACTCGTTATCCTTCAAGCCGCTCAGCTGCATGTTGATGCGGGCGAGATTGGGGGTGGTGATGTCGTTTCCCTGTCCGTGAATTTCGCCGATGCCTCGGGACACCATGCGGCGCGGTTGTTCATTCGCCCGGTTCCGTTAAAACAGCAAGTCAAACATCCCATTCCAGTTGATCTTGTTTTC
>JAPOUL010000136.1 GCA_026708685.1 Bacteroidota bacterium | reverse complement strand
AGAATACGCCAAAACTGGTTGGGGCACTAGGGACCCCCGCAGCGGTCGTGGCATTAACCGCACTGGACTCTGGACCTCTACCAACAGAGTTGAGTGCACTGACACTATAGTAATGAGTAGTGTTAGGGGCCAGGCCGGTGTGCGAATAGCTGGTCGAGGTATGACTTGCCACGAGTTCAGTAAAACTAGTTCCGTCTGTGGACACCAGAATCCGGTAGCTGCTAATCGCCGCTCCGCCATCACTGGGGGCGGTCCAACTCAGGTTGATGGTGGTTTGTCCAGAGGCGGTTGCAGTGAGCGAAGTCGGTACACCGGGAATGGTGGCTGCCGCAGTGGTAGCCGCGGCACTATTGGAGTTGGAGCCTATATTTGTTGCTGCGTTGATGGCAAGAACTCGGTATTCATATCTGGTGCCTACTCTCAATCCCGTGTGAGAATAAGATGTGTTTGTATTGCCAGTAGTAGCAACTACAGCTGTCCAGTCATCAGAAAAATCAGCAGCGACATAAATTCTATATCCTGTAATGGCTGTGCCTCCCGTACTTGTTGGTGCTGTCCAACTGAGATTAATGGCGGTTGGCCCATCTGCGGTTGCGGTGAGTGAAGTGGGTGCACCGGGAGCGGTGGCTAGGTCGGCAGTCGTGGCATTAGCTATATTGGAATAAGGGCTAAATACACCTGTAGAGTCTACTGCCCGTACTCGGTACCAATAGGTAGTTGCGGCAGTGCGATTGACAACCAGTTGGGTTGTTCTGGGATGACTGGCAGAAAGTGTCCATAACCATGAAGGGCTTTCGGTATCTCCATTTGTGGATTGCTCAATGTTATATTGAGCAAGACCATCTCCAGTATTCGTGGGGGCATCCCATGACAAGTTAATCAACGATGGCCCAATCGCCGTTGCCGTTAGATTCGTTGGTGCACCAGGAGCGGCTTCATCATCAAATCTGGAGTTATCTAATGTCCTTACAGAGTTGTTAGCACGCAACGGAGGTTGCAGAAGGAGACCAGCATTAGACTCCGCAGATACCGCGTTATGCTTCATCGGATTCCTAATCCGATGGGGCACATTACTGTCTGGAGCTGTGGATGCTTCCATTACGGACTCAGTGGGCACGCCAGACGGGCGAATGAAGCTGTAGTTGAAAAAAGGAATGTCTTCAATGGACGCTGTGGGAGATCGGCTTGGGATAGAGGCATCCACATCCAATACTTCAAAAGGGAAGGAATCACGCAGGATCCCGAAGTTCGTCTCTGCGTCTATTGGTCGTACCCGATGGGTGATGATTTCCCCACTGGGTGAGTGTTCATTTAAAAATGGGGGGGGGGGAGGAGTCTATACGGAGCGAATCACTCCCCAATCCGAAAGTGATGGATAATAGCAGAAAGAAGGTCATCACAAATATCGCGATAGATTATTTGAAAGGAAACGAAAACATATAAAGATACTGTACTGAGGTGCTCCCCTTGAACAATATCTATCAAGCTGTTTTGAATATCATACTAAGGGAGTTAACACATTTAATAATCAAAAAATACGAATATTAACCGAAAATTAAACGGCCAATTTGATGATGTGATCAGGAGAATCTCCATCAAATGATGGGAAAAGATGAAGTGATCCTGTCTCAGAACGGATCAACACAAAAGAAATGTTACGTTACAGCTTCATCGTTAAACAACCCTGAGTGTTATTGAACCATTCAATGGGGGCATATGTTCGTAACTTATCCATTGAGACTTTTGCAAAACCTGAGAGTTTTCGTAGAATATACACTGAAGCAGCTGTGACGTATTTTTTAGAGTTGACTGAGAGATTTTGTAGCAGGCTCCAATGACACAGTGTTAAAGAGTGCACGATTGGTACGGATACGAATGCCATGTGATGGGCTAATTGAGTTAAATTAATTTCTCAGAATTTACTGTTTGATATCCGTCAATAGTGAATTTGAATCCCCAAGGTAGATTCAAAACGCCTCTGAACCCGATAATGAGGCATGGAGCCAACAGGTTCAAATGTGTACATGACATCGGTATGGAGAAAAATATTGTTTATGATGGGGATGATGGTGGAAAACAGAAGAGTACTTTGCTCAGAAAATGGACGAAATACATCTCCAAAAGTGTGTACACCCAAGCGGTCGATTCCAAGATCCATTCGGAAATGACGACGGCCTCGGAACGAGAGCCTGAAATAAAATTCGCTTAATGGTTGACCTCCAAAATGCCTTCGCCAACTGTAGGCAAGCCAGAAAGAATCCATGATCTGAAGCTGAAACTCCGTGAGCAGGTCATTCACGCCCCGTGCCTCTTTCAGCGAAATTCCCGAAAAATCATCAGGAGTCACCGCCGTTATATCAGATCCTCTTTTAAGGATTCGGTTGTGGGAATTACTCACATGAAACAGCGCACCAATGTAACCGGGTATGAAATGGCGTGAACTGTAAAATGCACCGACCCGAAATCGAAACTTCAACACATCCCAAATCCAGGCACTTTGAATATCTGCCCCGAAAGCCAGACCATCTCCATACTGGGTATAGTTTGCATAGCTCACATAAGGTGCAAAGGCAATCTTTCCAGTTCTGAATAATGCATGTTTGATATCTACACTCCAGGCGGTAAGATTGGTAGGAAAATGATTGGAATAGTTCACGCCCAATGTAAACTCCGATGGTAATTGAACAGCCACTCTACCACCGATGAGATCGTTGAGAAGAAGATCTGAAGTAAAGCCTTGCATGGTGAATCGTTGATGATTCCAGTGGATTTCAGATCCAATCATCCGTGCATCCCATGAAGTAGATGAACGATAGTGATTGACAGTATGCCCAATACCGAGGCGCATTTCTTGGATCGGACCGATTCGCACATACAAGTGTTCGGTCTTGATTCGTAGAAACTGAATCACTCTCAGTACATCGTAGAGTTCATCGGCATCAGGCGTATAGTGTCCCTGTCGGCCATAAGTCACTCTTCCCCTTAACTGGAGGGCAAATGGATCCTTTGCATAGTGCAGATTCATTGATGCCAATCCTCTCCACTGGGTACCAATGAGAGAAAGACCAGATTGAGAATGGACGATTTGATAAGACTGACTGTGCTGTTGTTCTGACAGAAGATGCTCTGATCCAAAGCCCTCCTGTGCGAACCCACGTAAGTGAGTCACATGAAATAGAAGAAGCAGGAGAGTCAAAATGCGAATCATTGGAGTCAGTAAGCAAAAATAGGAAACACAATGGCCGTTTTTTCATACGAACCGTAATGGAATCTCATCCTACTCGAAAACTTGGTCTGTTTCTCTTGGAATCAATCCTCTATCCCGGAGAGGAGAAAAATCTGCATGTCTTTGAACCACGATACAAAGAAATGGTCGCTAACTGCCTTGCAGAAAATATCCCCTTTGTGATTATGCGGGGCAGTGAAAGGCACATCAGAGAAATTGGTTGTGTAGCAGATATTGTCCAAATCCTTGCACAATACGAAGATGGTCGTGTAGATATTGCAGTGGAGGGACTCTATCGGGTGCAGATTCTACGAATCGATCGAAGAAAATTGTATCACCAAGGAGTCGTTGCAGAATACCAAGATACACATCAGACGACCTCTGTTCCAAATAGAGAACGCCTCATTGCACAGCATATCAAATTACTGGAAATTGCTGGGCGAACCGTGGATCCTCAATTCTACAATTCCAATGATCCCATTTCTTGGATGATAGGGCGCAACTGTGGACTCACTTTGGACCAACGTCAGCAACTACTGGAAATGCAAAGTGAGGATGAGCGTATTGAATTTTTGATTCATTATTTACGAGAGTTTATTCCAGTGGTGACCGAAAAATGGGAAGTTCGCAAGAAAATTATGTCCAATGGACATTTTAAGGATTTCCCGCCTCCCCGATGAAATAAGATGCCTCAGATCGGACCTTATACTCTTCATACCATCGATTGTGGACGTTTTCGACTGGATGGTGGTGCAATGTTCGGGATTATTCCCCAAGCCTTATGGTCACGCCGCATGCCTCCAGATCAACGCAATCGTATCGGTATGTGCATGCGATCTCTGCTTCTTGAAGCCAAGGATCAACTTATCCTCATTGATACAGGGGCTGGGGACAAGTATGATCAACGCTTTCGAGATATCTATGCCTTGGAAACCAGTACACTCACGGAGTCCATCCAACAATCAGGCTTCCATGTTGACGATGTTACCGATGTAATCCTTACCCATTTACACTTTGATCATGCCGGTGGAAGCACGCAATATAGTGGGGATCGTGTCGTGCCTACATTTTCCAATGCGATCTATCATCTGCAACAGGATCATTTGTTAGAGGCAAGAAATCCAAGTATTCGTGAAAAGGCATCCTTTATGCCACAAAATTTTGAGCCAATCGCCACCAATGGGCAATTAAAAACTCATTCGGGTTCGAAAATGCTCTACCCTGGATTGGAAGTCATCGTAGTGAATGGTCATACAACAGCCCAGCATCTAGTCAAAATTACGGGTGAACAGGGAACGCTCCTCTTCGGTGCAGACCTTATCCCAACGGTTCATCATCTAAGAGGGCCATGGGTGATGGCCTATGACGTTCGCCCATTGGCGACGATCAGGGAAAAATCCAGGATCCTCCATGATGCATATCATCAAAACTGGCATCTCTTTTTTGAGCATGATCCTGATACAGAGGTCGCCAGCGTACGAGAAACAGATGGGGATTATGCCACGCAAATGCCACGAACACTGCATGAATTGTTCTGACGGGAACAGTTTCACTTGTTTGTGGTAAGAGTTCCTGTACCAATCAAATAATTCTTATTTCTTGACTCAAAAGATACCCAGTGTTTTTCTAAGTCGACGATAGTCGGACTCAACTAAATTTTACGTAAAGTGCGCTTCAGGCGTTTACATCAACTGGCTGATCTGGGTTCAGCACCAGTGTTATTCGTTTTCACTGTTTTGACGGCTGGGTTTTTCCATACCGTCTCAGCACAGTATGCATCTTTGGATCTCGTAGAATCTGATTCAAATCGAGAACTTTACGAGTTAAATGCTCAATGGAAGGATGCCCAGCCTAATCTTGGAGGGCTTTTAGAAGTCTCTACTCTACTTACATTGCCCTCGCTGGTACAGCCAACCGTACGGGTGATCGCTGCCGAATATGATGAGTTTCCTTTTGATCCAACATCTGCGATTGGGTCTGATCCTGCTCAGGTCGTAGGGCTTGGGATCTCACGGAAAAAGCCCATGGCTACTTTGGTTGCCCGACTTTTAACATACGATTCCACATCGGTTACATTACGGCGTTACCGGCATATGCGAATAGAGGTAACCTATCCAGTGCAATCGCAATCCATGCAGAAGTTTCAAGGTCAATCCGACAATCCACATCTTACTGTCCAACGGAGCATTCTGGCAGACGGGGATCTGTTTAAGATTGCCATTTCTGAATCGGGAATGTATCGGATTGATCGTGCATTTCTTGAATCCTTGCCGGGTCTAGAGATTCCTGTTCAGAGCATTGATCCTGAGCAGGTTAGGGTGTTCGGTAATGGTGGTGCCCCTGTTGCTGCACTCAATAGTGCTCCTCGAATTGCTGATCTGATCGAAAACCAAGTCTTCGTTCAGGGCGGAGGAGATGGTCAATTTGATGAAAGTGATGCAGTATGGTTCTATGGGAAAGGCCCAACGGGCTGGCGCAGTGAGCAGTTGAGAGATTCAAGGGGGCGACCCATTACCGATTCACAGGGGCAACCAATGCGTCAATGGTCACACTATGTTCATCCGTTTGATTCAACCAATTACTATTTCCTTCAAATAGGGGTTGCAAACAGTGCATCCTATTCACAGGAGAATTATCTCGATATTCAACCATCTACACTCCAAACAGAAGTAGTGGGACGCTATGTCGTTGATCTTGATGAGTATTTGTGGGGGCGTGAAGGCGGTCATTCAGGCCATACATGGGTGAGTACCATCATCCCTGGCCCTGGACCTGGCCGTGCGGTGTTGGAGAATGTACAGCTATCAGGCCTTGTTGCAGGGACATTACAATATCAGATCAGAGCTGCCATACAGAGTAATCCATCAGCCAGCCTCAGATATAGCGATGGAACGCGAACGCTATTTAGTGCAAATTTTGGTTCCACCTTCAACTCCCCTACATCTCCCATTGCCCGCTCTGGGATCTCAGAGTTTGAGTATTCTGTCTCTGAGGGGCAGTCCATTAACCTGATCGCCGATCTGGATGATCAGGTAGGGAGTCCTCAGGCGGTTCTTGACTGGGTTCGAATCTTCTATCCAAAACTTCTTCGTGCTAATGATCAGTCTCTACGATTTAGCACTCCACTGGCAGAGGTCGGAACATTCACGTTTGTTATGACCAACTTAGCATCGCCTCCGATTGTCCTTGATGTGACCGAGCCTGGACAATACCGATGGTTAGGTGTTCAAGCGGATGGCAAATCCTTTCGGGTTCAGTCTACCGCCAACTCTGCAGATCAACCCCGAGAGCTCATCGCATTTACGCCAGATCAGATACAGTCTCTTGACGCTTCATTAGTGTGTGGGATTCAGTGCCGAGTAGCTCCTCAGAATCTCCATGGCATTCAATCCTATCCCCATTTTGTGATTATTACCCCAAATCAATTTATGACGCAGGCAAGGGCATTAGCCGATCGGCGTACTGCTCAGGGAATGTCGGTAGAAATTGTTGATGTGTCTCAAATCTATAATGAATTTTCTGGAGGTCAGCAGGATATACGCGGAATTCGAGATTACCTGAAGTTTATTTATGATCGGAGCCCTGACGAAGAGCGGCTCCTCAAGTATGTTCTCCTTTTTGGAGATGGCCATTATGACTACAGGAACCTTGATCCATCGGCAACGTTTCCCAATTTAATTCCTCCTTTTGAGACGGAGGAGTCCTGGAATCCTGAGAGATCCTACACGACGGACGATTACTTTGGTTTATTGGACGATAATGAGGGGGTATGGCCCTTTGCACGGGGGACCTTTTCGGGTTCAGACTCCCACTTAAATGAGCGGGTGGATGTGGGGATCGGACGGTTTACGGTTCATACGGTTGAAGAAGCACAGCTGATGATTGATAAAATTATCCATTACGAGAGTCCTGAAACCTATGGTCAATGGCGGAATCGATATGTATTTTTAGCCGATGACGGACCTACAGGCACCACAGGACTGCAGGATGATCGCGACTTGCACACGCAAAACACCGATGTGGTGGCTGTTTCCCTAGCCCAGTTGGCTCCCGAAATCAATCAGCATAAGATTTATGCACTCTCGTATCCCAGGCAGTTTCTCAATATCTGGCGGATTCCAGCCGCCCGTCAGGACTTACTGACTGCCATCAATGAAGGAACTCTGGTGGTCAATTTTAGCGGTCATGGTGGTGAACGTGCTCTTGCCCAGGAAAACCTGTTTACGGTGGAGGACTCGCGGACGCTGGAAAATTATGAAACACTTCCCGTCTTTATCACAGCCACATGTTCATTTGGTCGCTGGGACTTAGGCAATGAACAGACAGGTGCAGAGGAACTGCTTCTCAATCCTGCTGGTGGAGCGATTGCCCTTCTGACGACCGTTCGCACGGTCTATACATCTGGAGATGCCACCACGCTCAATGTAGGACTCAATGTAGCACTCAATGAAGAACTCTTTAAGCGTGAAGCAGATCATTTGCTACCACGGCTGGGAGATGCATTGCGACGCACAAAAAATCGGAGGGTCGGCTATGAAGGCAATAACCGTAAATTCAATCTACTCGGAGATCCCACCTTGCGTTTGGGGCTTCCTGCAGACTATGCGGTCGTAACGCATCTTAATGGTGAAGAACTTGAATCCACCTCTGGAAGAATGCGTGCCCTTGAAAAGATTGAACTCACGGGCGAAATTCGTAGCCCTGACGGGGCACGGAATCAATCGTTTGACGGGGTGGTCTCCTTGATGGTGTTTGATGCGTTGAGGCAGGTTCCCATTCCACGTGAGATTCTTCGTTACATGCCGCAGCCGTATTATGAAATCCGTGAAGATCTCATCTGGCGGGGCAGGGCAAGAGCAGAAAACGGAATGTTTACCGCCCGCTTCGTTGTTCCCAAAGACATTTCCTATGCCGATCAGCCGGGCAAGATTGCAATCTATGCCAAAGATGGGATGCAGCACTTTAATGGCTTTACAGATCGATTTATCGTTGGTGGCACTTCAAATGATGCTTCCAATGATGTCAAAGGTCCCGAAATTGACATGTTTCTCGGTGATGAAACCTTTACCAGTGGGGGGCTTTCTACCTCCAACCCAGAGGTATTTGCCCGTATCTATGATGAAAGCGGCATCAATACCGTGGGAGCTGGCATAGGCCATGAAATGCTCTTGATCCTTGATGATAACGAAATGGATGCCATCAATATCGGAAATCTCTACGAAAGTGATGAGGATTCTTTTCAGAAAGGATCCGTATCGTACTCGTTTGAGGAGCCTTTATCATCGGGACCACACACACTCCGCCTTCGTGCGTGGGATGTACTCAACAATTCAGGGGAAACAGCCCTTGACTTTGTTGTTACTGATACCGAAGATTTAGTCATCAGAAACGTCTTTAACTATCCGAATCCAACCACCGGCCCAACTCGATTTGTGTTTGAACACAATCAAGTTCCTGGAACATTGGTTAAAGTCCGTGTGCGTGTGTATACGCTTGCGGGTAGACCTGTCCGAACCCTGGAATCAGAGGATGTATTGCCTGCTGGCCCCCTGCAAATTCCATGGGATGGATTGGATAATGATTATACACTATTGTCCCCTGGCGTGTATTTATACAAGTTAAGGGCTGAGACGATGGGGGCTGAATCCGTGCAAGTTGCTGAAATTGTTGAAAAACTTGCCGTTGTCCGTTAACACTAGAACTATCAACCTTTCTCCTTTTAAGGAAAACGAAATGAAGATCCTGACATTCAGATCATTAATTTTACTGGCTCTCTTGATGTTGGCTGCCCATGGTAGCTTCATCCACAACTCCAATGCACAGACGGGAGCTGCCGCTGTCGTGTTTCTGATGATAGAACCCGATAGTCGAGCTGCTGGCATGGGTAACGCTGGGGTAGCACTCGCCGATAATGCAAATGCACTGTTCTGGAATCCCGCTGGGCTAGCCGATCAGGTTGGCACTGAGGTAGCATTGACACACAGTAACTGGCTACCAGAACTCACCTCCGATCTCTTTTTTGAATACTTGGTGGCCAAGCATCATATCAAAAACTGGGGTACTGTCGGTGCCCATATCACGTTCCTAAACTTGGGTGAGCATGAGCATCGTGATGAGCTGAACAATCCCTTGGGTACATTCAGATCCTATGATCTCTCTGTTGGAGTGTCTTACGGATTCAAGTTGACCAATCGCCTGTCCCTTGGCACTGGGATTCGCTGGATCCGATCCAACCTAGCCAACGTGAGTGTTGGTGCACAAGAGACTGAACCAGGAGTCTCCATAGGAGTGGATGTCGCTGCCCTCTATAAATTTCCTGAATTCTATTTTGGTACTATGAGTGGGCAGTACAATATTGGCTTCAATCTATCCAATATGGGCCCCAAGATTCAGTACTCTGACAGTGAACAGGCAGATCCGATTCCAACACTTTTTCGCATCGGACAGGCCCTGACGCTTGAATTTGACAGTTACAACAAGATTACGGTTGCAACCGATGCATCCAAGATGCTAGTGCGTCAGCGTGTAACCGAAACATGTATTGACGAATCTGACCCAGCAACATGCACGACGGAATTTTCGTCTGATCCGTTCTACAAAGCGATCTTCAGTGCATGGTCGCCGATCGAAATTCTGAGTTCCCCCGTCAACAGTGAAGAGCAAGAATTTCGGAGCCTGTCGGTGGTAGACCAGCTCCTGCTCTCAGCTGGGTTTGAATACTGGTACAATAACCTCTTTGCTGTTCGGGGTGGATATTTTTACGAAAACCCCTACAATGGGAATCGGGAATTTATGACGTTTGGTGCAGGAATCCGATACAATATCGTAGGCGTTGATTTTTCCTATATCTACGCGCTTAAAGAGAATCATCCACTCTCCAATACCATGCGTTTCTCTCTTCTTTTGAACTTTGCTCGATAGCATTGATCAGCGTTCTGTCGGGATGAGGTGGTTGATTCTCTGGACACTATGCCTAGTGTCCTATTCTCCTGTGCATGCACAGATTGTAATGCCAGCCAAAGCACACTATAATCTGGTTGCACTACGGGTTGAATTTTCTGCTGATACAACTAGATTTACCACAGGGGATGGCACCTTTGATGGACTCACGTATCCGATGGAGCCTGCCGTGGATCCCTTGCCTCATGATGCAGCGTATTTTGAAGCACATCTTGATTTTCTCAAGCATTATGTGAACACTGCCAGCTCTGGGAAGACCGCTATCTCCACCTTTCTCATTCCAGAAATCATCCAGTTGAATCAACCCATGGCGAGTTATAGTCCCATTGGTGAAGATTCTGAGAGTGATGCAGAAGTAACCAAGCTGGCCCGCCTGATTGATGATGCCTGGACCGAAGCCGACCGCAAGAGTCGTTTTGATCCTTCAAGTCTTGCATCATCGGATGACACTGCATTCTTGATCTTTCACGCGGGGGTAGGGCGGGATATTGAGCTGACAGGTACGACCTTGGACAAGACTCCCCAAGATCTTCCATCCCTCTTTATGAGCAAAGAATACCTACAAAGATTGGGTGTTGAAGGAGTTGAGTTCAAAGGGATGAAGGTGGAGCACTCATTGATTATCCCCCGCACCGAAACGCGTTCAGGTGTTAATTCCATCACTGATGAACCCTTTCTGTTACAGCTGTCCATCAATGGTTTACTCGCAGCCAGTTTTCTGAGTTATTTAGGGGTGCCAGATTTGTTTAATACCGAAACGGGTGCTTCTGTGATTGGCCCCTTTGGGGTCATGGATCCACTGGGAATCTTTGCCTATGGCGGTCTTTTCCCTCCTCTTCCGAGTGCATGGACTCGCACCGCTTTGGGTTGGGCGACACCATCGGAGATCTATGAGGGAGGAACCTATGAACTGCTTCCCAATGAAGTGGCAAAAATAGAGATTTCATCAGCCGAGTATTTTCTGCTAGAACATCGCAATCGCGTTCCAGAAGATGAAAATGGCCTTGTCCTACATATCTCAAATCAAGGACAAGTTGCCACTCAATCTATTGCTGAGGTGCAAGATGACTTTAATCGTTTTAATGTGGAAGCATTTCAGGGTGGAGTAGTGACTGAAGTGAATTCGTATGATTTTGCCTTGCCGGGCTGGGATGCCGATGGACAGCAGTACAATGGTGGAATTCTAATCTGGCATGTAGATGAGCGTCAGTTTGCCCAAGGAGTCAACAACGACCCTACCATGTTGGCCGTAGACATTGAGGAAGCCGATGGTGCCCAAGACATTGGCTTTGATGGAAATATTGGATCACCATTTGATTTTTACTATCAGGGAAATCCATCTAGTGTTTCGTTGCCATCGGGGCGTGTGATTGCTCTTTATGAGAATCGGTTTGGTCCTGATACTTACCCCAATAGCAATACCAATGCGGGAGGAAACAGTTTTACATCAATAGAGGATTTTTCGGACTCTGGCCCTTTGATGTCGTTTACGTTGACCAGAAACCTTGAAGGGCTGATTACGAGTTTACCGCCGGTTTCACTGGGTGTCACGATTCATCCATCTGGCAGCGTGAGTGCAATCGGGGAGCATGATGCTATTTTCACTGGAACCCAAGTGATTATCCCAGGAATGGATCCCATTCCATCCGATACGCGCCCTACATTTCGCATGAATGGGATTACGACCGTCACCTATGATGCCTCCAATACTGCCACCTTCCATCACTATGAACTAACAGACCAACAGATCACCCTAACCCAATCGTTTGGCCTGTCCACTCAGATACCCCCTCGATCTCCAGTTGTGTTTTACGATCAATCCCACTATATTTTATTTTCAGACTCAGAGCAATCTGAAATTTTTCGTATCGCTTCTGATAATACCGTTGATGCCCATTCGTTGAATGATCAGGGAATAGGCCTGGTGGCTACCGATGAGGGTGTCTATTTTGTCGGCTCATCCTATGCAGGGCCTCTTGATAGTGATCCCGTTTGGACCTATGATATAGATGCACCTGCGGGGTTTCCAGTGATGGGGCGTGATCGGAATGGGTTATGGGGTGTCCTTCCTCTATCGGATCAATTGATCTTTTTACAACCCGATGGCACTGTAATTGAGGTCTCTGCATCGTCCTATTTTGGAGATGATCTGTTTTCAGCGTCTGTGGCAATGGCCGATATCAATCAAGATGGTCTTCTTGATGTCATCACGACGGCTGGTCAGCAGCTCGTTGCGTTCTCTCAAGGGGGAGCCTTACTTGCCCCATTACCTGCTGACATTGGAGCATCTTCCGTTTCTGCACCTTTAATCTATGAGACTGAAGAGGGTATCGTTGTAATGGTTGCCGCGATCGATGGACATATCTATGCAATGGATTTATCCCTAGGAGGTGAACTGTTGCCGGGTTTCCCATTATCAGCTGGTCATACACTGGAGGCCATGCCCATTATTTCAAGTGATGGTTTAACTGCTGTAACACAAAGTGCTATTATAAGGGGCTATACGATAAGAAATATTTCTCGGACGCATTGGGCGGAGCAGCATGGCAATCCGCATAACACGAGTTTCGTATCGATCGCATCCGAGCGTCCATCAACCACGATGCTGTTGAGTCCAACGGAAACCTATAATTGGCCCAATCCTATCCGAGACGGTTCCACGTTTTTTAGATGTCAGACCAGTGAGTCTTCTATGGTTACGGTCACCATTATTGATGCCGCAGGATCCTTGATAGATACCTTTGATTTTTCTACGACTGCCGAGATTTCCCAAGATATTCCCTGGCAAACCGATGCTCCGAGTGGAGTCTATTATGCCCGCATGGAAGCGACCTCTATTTCTGGCACAAAAGAATCACGCCTGATCAAACTAGCAATCATCCGATGAAGGCATTGGTTATCATGCTATTGACAATGGGGATTGGGGCGTTCTCGCAGGCACAGGTATCCCCAAGATTATTGGATTTTACCCGCCCAACATTGGAGTGGTATCAGATTGAAACCGAACACTTCAAGGTTCTTTTTCACTTGGATGAAGACGGGAACGGAGCAAGTCGATCGGCACAGGTAGCCGCTCGTATAGCCGAAGACATCTATCCTTCCATTACGCAATTATATGGTTATGAGCCATCACAAAAGGTCCATATCATCCTAAAGGATTACGAAGATTACTCCAATGGAGCGGCGTTCTTTTTTGATAATAAGATCGAGATTTGGGCTCCCGCATTGGATTCACCGCTCCGAGGTGCACATGACTGGCTTAGAAATGTCATCACCCACGAATTTACTCATATCGTGCAGGTGCAAGCGTCCATGAAGCTACCCCGTACGGTTCCGTTTGGTTATCTCCAAGTGATCGATTACGAAAAGGTTCGTAGGCCTGATGTGTTGTATGGATTTCCAAATGCCATTATGAGTTATCCGATCATGGGATTGAATAATCCCGCATGGTTAGCCGAAGGAACCGCTCAATTTCAAGATGAGCACCTTTACTATGATCAGTGGGACTCCCATAGAGATATGTTGCTCCGGACTCGAGTGCTCCACCAGAAGACGATGACATTGAGTGAACTTGGCAGTTTTTATTCTAAAAATAGCCATATGCGTGAGGGAGTCTATAATTATGGCTTTGCGTTTACGTCGTACTTAACCCGCAAGTACGGAACGGATGTTGTCTCCAAAATCACGGATGAGTTAGGAAAGTGGGGGATTTGGCGCGTGGAAAAGGCGATTGAATCGGCCATAGGGGTTTCTGGGAAGGAGGTCTATCGCCAGTGGCTGGAAGAGCTACAACGATCCTATCAGGATGCTACAGCTCCGATTGAACATTCTCTTGTTGCTGGTACGGTCATTGAACCCCATGGATTTGCAAATTATTATCCCCGTTTCTCACCCGATGGATCCAAACTCGCCTATATCTCCAATCAAGGCGAGCACAATAGTCGAGTCAGCTTATACGTCCGAGATTTAACCGATCATTCGGTGGTTGTCCACAACCTTGACTTTGCCACCCATGACTATATCTGCTCATTGGGTCATCGGATCAGAGCAGGTGTTACGGGTGGGGCTTCTTGGAGACCCGATGGACAGGCACTTGCCTATGCTCGCCAGCGGACGACATCGGAAGGGTTTCTCTATACCGATCTTCATGTGTATGATCTAAGCACTGAACGGTCAACGCCACTCACCCGTAATGCACGAGCTTCTCAACCCGTATGGAATGCAACAGGTACGAAGATGGTCTATGTTACATCCAATGATGGAACCAGTAATCTGATGCTTTTGGATGTTGAGTCAGGCGAGATATCTCCTGTGACAGACTTTACCAATGGTACGCAGGTCTCGGGCCCCTCATGGGATGGACAGTGGATCTATTATGCACAGTTGGATCCAGGGTATCACGGAAATGACCTCTGGCGCATTAGACCAGATGGATCAGATCCAACGATCGTGTTAAAAACGACCGCCGATGAACGATCGCCTATCGTATCCAATGGCATGTTGTACTATGCATCCGACAGTAATGGCATCTATAATCTTTACCAAAGATCTGAAGGTCATACAGAACAATTGACTCAGGTGCTGGGGGGTGCATTCATGCCAAGTGTTGCCCCTGATGGTCGGATTGCGTATGCCGACTATCAATGGGATGGCTATAAAATTGCAATCTTGAATCAACCCGGAGTGGTGGACTCCGACTTCTCCTACTCTCCACCAGATGTAATCACAAAAACGACAGACTCCCATTCTTTTCATAGCGATGCAGATATTCATCCCATCACTCACAAAGAGCTAACTGATGCCATTGATCAGCAAACAACGATAGGTGTTGATTCGTTGTCTATTTCCAGTTATGGGGCTGATTTTACCAGTTTCACCGTTTCTCCTGTGATTCGTTTAGACCAGTATGTGGAGCGAGAACTTGAGGGGAGGATCCGAGGTAGAGCGGAAACGCTCTGGCGAAACCTCAAATTTGGCACGTACCTTTCCTCCAGAGAAATTCTTGAGGGAATGAGTTTTTTTGCTGGGGTTCTGATTGGCCCTGGATCTCATGGGGGCGGTTCATTTCTCGCCCCTGCTAACTTGTTGGCTCTGGAGCGAGATCTCTTCCTTCAGTTTGATTATGCCAAAGGGTTTAGACTCTTACCTAAAAGATGGTCACCGCAAGTATCTATTCAAGTCTACAATATTCAGCGAATGGTAGAAAATGGATTGTCCATAGAAGAACATCCTTGTACAGCTTGCCTTCCAGAGCCATCTACCGCAGACTTGACATACGGATTGTGGGAGGGAAATGTCTTTCTACGTAGTAAATTGAATCGATGGACTGTCCTTGAGATTGGCTATAAATATAGCCCCTACCGCGTGACAACCAATCGATTTTACTCCCGTGAACTGGCCGATTGGATTCCCAGTAGCTCGTCGCGATACTATATTGGTCGCAGTTTTATGGCCAATGCTTATGTTGAGTTGATCCGTCCTCACCGTGAATCCGATATGTTTGAAACTGGATTGAAACTCACTGCGTCCTACGATCGAGAAAATGGCAGATTACTTGAACAGTTTGATATAAAAGATGGGCAGCTTGTACCCGTTTATAGCAAAACGGCCATAGATCGATTGAGTATTGATGTGGGGGCTGGCATGCGGTTGCCGGGTTCCATCAATGGGGCTGCTCATGGTCTCAACGTTAATGTACGTGCATCCACCATCTTTGGTAAAACAGTAGACTCCTTTTATTATGACTATGTAGGTGGACTTTCAGGGGCCAGAGGCTATCCTTTTTATGGACTTGGCGGAACCGAAACCCTCTGGTTGCAAACATCTTGGACTTTTCCACTGATGCCTGATCTTAAGCGTCAAATTGGCCCGATCTATGTTGATAAGATCTTCATGCGGTTCTATGCAGATGCCGCAAGGGTTCTTCCCGAGAGTCGCTCGTTTCGTAAAGATCTTGGAGCTGAACTTCGGATCATGATGGGCAGTTATTATCTTTTGCCTACGGCCCTGTTTATCAGTTCCACCTATGGACTTGATTCTTATCGGATCCAATTAGATGATGCATTTATCTCGACCCAACCCTCTATTGAATATGGACAGCAACTTTTATGGCACTTTGGAGTCTTATTTGGGTTTGATGTATAGGATCTGACCTAGATGATGATGATCTTGATTCTTTCATGTGTGTTTATCGTGACGGGTGTGGTGGGCATCATTTTTATGCTCCGAAAAAATGCTCGTCCAATCCCACAGGGACCTCTGCAATGGATCGCATCCATCATGAGTGTCATGCTCATTGGACTTTCCAGTTTGATTATTGTACTGATATTGGTCTATGAAGAACCTTCTGAATCTCATCAAGTTGAGTTTTCTCAGGTACCTGCATTTGAATTTCAGCTGGTGTCCAATCAAGAAAAAAGAAATATCAGTGATTACCGTGGCCGGGTGATTCTCTTGAATTTTTGGGCTACATGGTGTCAACCTTGCATTACAGAACTTCCTGAACTGGATGAACTTCAACTAGCCTATGGTGATGTGGGATTAACCGTGATGACCGTATCGGACGAGAGTTTGGACGAATTGCTACTCTATTCAGATTTACTTCCTCAGCAAACCGTCTCTGGATATATTGAGTACGAGAGATTGCCTGAACTATTTCAGGATGAATTAGCCAGTGGACGACCAGTGACGTTTGTCATTGATGGAGAAGGCATGATCAGAGAGCGTGTCCAAGGTGCTGGCAATTTTGAGTATTTTGAAGGTTTGGTGACTCCTTGGTTAGCTCAGCTTGCGTCATGAGAATGATCAAGGTTTTCTTTCTAAGTCTGAGTTTTCTACTTGCCAGTCAAGTGGTTGCTCAACCGAGTGCAGATAGCTTAGAGACCTTATTTTCAAGCCCTCGCCGCAGTGTTCCCCTTGCGTTTGGACTTTCCGCTATTCTTCCAGGAGCGGGGCAGGTTTACAATCGTGATTGGATTAAAGCGACGATTGCACTTGCGGGGGAAGCCACGGTTCTACTACTGTATCAGTCTTGGCATTCACGCGGTGTCAATGGGCGTGATGCTTACCAGACCCAGGCCCATACCTTTTGGAGCCCACTCAAATATGCTCATTGGCTCAATGATTATACTCAGTACCTGAATCAGTTACCGGACGGAAGAACCGTTGATATTGATCCAGTGAATATTCCAAGTTCTCTTCAAGGGATTAACTTAGCAGATCCGTCGTCTTGGACCCAATCGGAACAGCTCGTGATACGAAATCTGTTTAACGAAATTCGGCGTGTTGAAAGTGCTTCCTATCATGGTGACACTGGAGCGGCTTTTTCTCATGTATTACCATTTTTTGGTGAACAACAGTATTATGAGTTGATCGGGAAGTATTTTCAATATGCCCCTGGATGGGATGATTATACGGCCACTGAACGCAATGGTCAGCTCACATGGATTGATGAAAACGGAAATTTTTTGCCATCCATTGAACCCGAAGAGGGTGGAGGTGATCGTGGTAAAGCGAATGTATCCGAGCGATTTTACCAGTACGCGGACGATCATGCCGATGCAAACGGATACTTGCGTAGGGCATCTAGGATAACAACGCTCCTGATTGTAAATCATGTGATGGCAGCGGTGGATGCTACAATCTTTGCCCGCCTACACAACCGAAGAATCCAACTGCGTCTTGGATTGATTCAAGATAACTACGGAGGGATTCACATTGGTCCTCAAATGACCTTTGCATTAGATACAAATTCCAAATAACCGTAATGAATGCTTAGGGAATTTTCTTCCGACCAAATTGTTTCAATGAATGATACAGAGATGGAATGACAGGACCATATTGCCATGCCTCAATGCGGTCATAAAATAATTTTCTTCGTGTGTATCATCATCCATCCATAGGCAAAATATACTAATTTTTGCATGGACAGATTGCTCAAAAAGATTTTTTTCATTTTTTGAGTGTACAATGAAATAATTCGCAACAGCACTGGCATGAGACAACCCATCTCCTTTTCTCTTTGTCACGAAAGATTTGTAGTCGATGATCTGACATCAGAAATATTCAGGATACGCAAGATGGAAGCATTAGTATAATATGATATAATATACTGCAATTTTGGTTTCCAACGATATAGTATTACCCCGCAAGATAAGCACGGCGACCACTCAGGGATTTTGCGGATGTCCAGCACTCGATCGAGAAAGGTTCACATGAGACTCTGGCGAAGAAGACGATGAGTACTCCCCCCAGCAAGGTGAAGAAACGATGAGGTGCGTCGTGCTCTACGTGGGTATTACTGCACACCACCAACAGAAAGATCGCTACTGTCTGAGTCCTAAACATTCGACCGAGACAGGGGTTATATGATTATTCTAATCTCAAAACCATGGATGCATTCACTGAGCACCGGGGGCCCGCAGAATACTTTCATGGGCGTACAGAAATTATCAAGCACTTTGTACATGCACTTGAGCATTACCGTAACAGAGGTAAAGGCACCACCTTTCTCATCAAGGGTCCACCAGGTGCGGGAAAGACAGCACTGTTAACAAAACTCGCCGAGCACGCTGACGATATAGGCTATGCCGTAAAGGATACCGTTAGCCCTTCCGACCTGTATGTACCCGAGGACATGGAGGCTACGCTCGGCGTGGAGTACACGTCCCGCAAAGAACTGGGGGCACATGTAGATGCGAAGATCGCAGGGGTGTCAGGTAAAAAAGAGTTGACCCAGTCGTCGGCAGTCGTTCATATAGTGCAAAAGGCCGCACATGGCAATGGGCTACTCTTAGTGTTGGACGAAGCTCAGCACCTCGCAGAACTTGTGACACCCGAAGCGGTCAAGGTCGCTACTATGAACACGCTGGACAAGATACACAATGGAAAGGTTGGGTTGCCAGTCTTCCTGTTGGCGGGCGGACTAGGCACTACTGAACTTGCGTTTGAGTCGTTAGGTGTCTCACGCTTTGAAGATACCCACAGGGTGCGGCTCGGAGCACTGGGGCACACGTCCACTTGTGCCGTGATCCACGATCATCTGTGCCATAGCTGCGGTATGAAAAATCCACCAACGGAGTGGATCGAATCCCTTGCCGAGCAGTCACAAGGGTGGCCTCACCATATGATGAGTTGCATAGAGTCTGTCAAAAGCACCCTTGCTCAGGCAGGAGGGGATCCGACAAAGGTGCATCTCAAACAAATCCTTGTTAAGGGCGAAGCCCGCATGTCCGCATATTACCAAGCTAGGGCCCATGGTATATCAAGGAAGCAACGTGTTCTTTTAGCGAGCCTGTTCACAGACTTACACCCTGGTGAGTCCGTAGACAAAGAGGATGTGATTGAAGTGCTTGAGACAGAGTACCCCAGTGAGGTAGCACAGGATGTGTTTACGCGTGCCCTCAGACAGGGTGTCCTTGATGAGCGGGAAGATGGCGATTTTGCGGTTCCGATCCCGTCCATGCACACATGGCTCGTTCGTAGTTATGCAAAGGAGCGTCAACCTCAAAAACTCGCCAAGAAATTTGTGTAAGGCGATCGGGGGCTTGGGCGGTAGGCAATAATGCCCGGGCACAACAGTCTGGATCATCACATGTATAATTCCCATTTAATGGGTAGAATCATAGATGATGGATCACTATCTTCTCAACACGAAGACAGAATTAACAGGTCAAGAAGGTTTTTACAATCATGAAGTGATCATCTATGTGATTTTCAACATTCAACCCAAAATTATTGCGTATATTCTACCTTAATTATTAATTATTTCATGAATTGGTCAAAAAATCTACATATTTGGATCATCCTTGGTCTTGTCTTAGGCTTGGGGTACGGAATTCTCTCAGCTTCTATGGGTTGGGGGCAATTTACGCAAAACTGGATTAGTCCCTTTGGTGACATCTTCTTGAATGCACTGTTTATGATAGCGGTGCCTCTGGTTCTTGGATCCATCATTACCGGAATTGCCTCGTTATCGGATACCCGAAAACTCGCTAGAATCGGTGGGAAGACCATCGCAATCTATATCGGGACCACCGTAGCTGCACTCGTGATTGGATTAATCTTGGTGAATACGATTCGTCCAGGGGATACCGTTCCAGATGAAGTTCGTACGCAGTTGCAGTCAGACTGGGGTGATTCAGCAGAGATGCGCATGGAAAGTGCTGAATCTGCTGAAGAGAGGGGGCCACTCCAAGCCTTCGTAGACATGGTTCCTCGTAATATTGCTTCTGCTGCATCCAATAATCGCAATATGCTACAGGTGGTTCTCATTGCAGTCTTATTCGGCATATCACTACTATTGATTCCCTCTGACAAGGCAAAACCACTATTGCGAGTCTTTGATAGCCTAACTGCGGCAGTCATCAAGCTGGTAGAAATCATCATGTGGATTGCCCCGATTGGTGTCTTTGCACTCCTTGCTGATACGGTCAGTTTGATTTCACAGGATAATATGAGTGAACTGTGGAGTTTGCTGGGTGCCTTAGGGTTTTATATGCTGGTGGTCATTTTAGGCCTGATTGTCCATGTAACGATTACCTACGGTTCAATTATTCAATTCTTAACGCCTCTTGGAATTAAGAAGTTTATTACAGGCATTGCTCCTGCACAGCTGGTAGCATTTAGTACCTCATCCAGTGGTGCAACTCTCCCTGTAACCATGGATCGGGCAGAGAACAAATTAGGTGTGAGCGAAGAAGTTTCGTCCTTTGTACTTCCACTTGGTGCGACCATCAATATGGATGGTACGGCATTATATCAAGCGGTTGCTGCAGTCTTCATTGCCCAAACCCTTGGAATTGCTCTTGGGTTTATGGATCAACTGGAAATCATTCTTCTGGCAGTTCTCGCCTCCATTGGAACGGCTGCAGTCCCAAGTGCGGGGATCATCATGTTGATTATCATCTTACAGTCCATTGGGGTTCCAGCCACTGGAATTGCGTTAATCCTTGGGGTTGATCGTATTCTTGATATGTGCAGAACGGTATGTAATGTGACTGGAGATGCGACCGTTGCTACGGTAGTGGCTTCGTCTGAAGGTCAACTCAAGACCGAGTGAACCTTAGAGAGTACGCCCGAGAGGATTCGAACCTCTGGCCTTCTGCTCCGGAGGCAGACGCTCTATCCAGCTGAGCTACGGGCGCATGCTACTCTAATGTTACAAAGGGTTGAACGGTTTCATTTTTACGTACCATTTCCAAATTGATTTAGAATCTTTCGTTGAGGTTTCAGATCATGGTTGATCATCTTCGTGAAGAGTTAGGAGTCTTTGATGGTATCTCAGGCAAATGGCCCACATTTGCAGTGATAGCACTGTGGGTCACTGTTGGTTTGATCTTGTATCTCATCATCGGTAACTTGGCATCCATCTTGATGCTGGAATTGAAAGGGGTTCCATTACAAGACTTGGTGACCAATCCAGAAGCGGTTCTTCAACGACATGGGAGTCAGTTGTTGGGAGCGAACGCCATAGGTTTAGCATTGGGATTAGGAGGGATCGCACTGCTTGCCAGTTGGCTTGACTCTTCTCGTCCTCTGGAGTACTTGCGTATGACCGGTTGCACGCCAAAAGATTTGGGATTATCGTGTATCGGGCTGTTCTGTTTATTACCTATAGTGTTGAGTCTTGGCATTTTGAATGAGAAACTTCCATTACCAGAAATTCTTCAACAAATGGAAGATCAGCAGCTAGTGATCGTTGAATGGTTATCATCTGGCGGTGGTAATTTCTGGATCAATCTCGTTTTGGTTGCTATCACCCCTGCATTGTTTGAGGAAGTCTTCTTTCGGGGATTCCTGCAACGGCGTGCTGAGCGTAGCATGGGGATTGTCGGGGGAATTTTGCTTTCGGGGATTCTATTTGGATTGTTTCATCTTCGATTGACGCAGGCATTGCCTCTGGCGGTTCTTGGATGCTACATGGCGTATGTTACATGGAGAACGGGAAGCCTGATGATTCCAATTGTCGTACATTTTCTCAATAATGGCTTGACATTAGCCGTTTCCGAGTGGGGATCAGAATCTTTGTCAGACCCCGAAACAATTCCATGGTTCATGGTTGTTGTCAGTGGCATCTTATTTTCAGTTTGTATAATCTTTCTTCATCGTAGGCATGAGTAAAGACAAGTCGGATTGGGTAGAAATCTTTCGCAGTGGCACCGATTATGAAGCGGCCCTTGTGTATGCACTTCTACGAGATGCAGACATTCCCACGGTGATTTTAAATCAGAGAGATCATGCCTTTAATCTCACGCATGGTTATTTAGCCAAAGTGAAAGTCATGGTTCCAGAGTCCATGTATGAAATCGCTTCCGAATTACTTTCTACCTCATCCATCACCGACGATGAGTTGACTCAGGAAGCCCTTAAAAAGCACTAAGGTTCCTTCATCCTAACCATGTCACAGCTGATTACACGCTTCTTCACGGCGACGATTGGTGCATCTATATTAATTGGCTCCGCTTGGCTTGGCCCATCGTATTTTGGTGGAGTAGTCTTACTCATTGCACTGCTAGGCCAGATTGAGTTATATCAGCTCTATAATCGGTGTGGGGTAAAAGCATGGAGGATTACGGGGTTATTGATCGGTTCGGGCTTAGCCCTGAGAGCGATTGTTCCTAATATTTTTCTGCTCACGGCGGTGCCAGTGGTTGGCCTTGTTTTATGGTGTACCTTTACAAAGAGTCATCAACCCTTAATGCGTCTTGGAGCTACGCTGGCTGGTGCTGTTTATCCTACAGCTCTTCTGGCTTTTTTAACCGATTTGCGATCCATTTCTGGCTATACAGGCGAGGAGGCTCTGGCACTCACGATAACGGTTCTCGTATTGGTTTGGGCAAGTGACATTTTTGCATTCTTTGCCGGTTCTTTTTTCGGCAATCGTCCGCTTGCACCTTCAATATCTCCAGGTAAGACATGGGAGGGATTTCTTGGAGGAGTTGGGGGTGCTCTACTCGCATCTGTAATCCTTAGTTTCATGGTAGATATGCCATTAGCAATGACCCATTTATTGATCCTTGCGATTGTATGCACGCTTTCGGGGGCGGTGGGAGATTTAGCAGAAAGCCGCTTCAAACGATTTGCAGGTGTGAAGGACTCTGGAGTTATTCTACCAGGGCATGGAGGAATTTTGGATCGTTTTGATGGTATCATTGTTGCCGCACCCTTAGCTTATATGTACATCATTTTTATCGCCAGTCGATTTTAACATGGGCCTTTTTTTCGGACGAAAGCCAAAACCTCGCAAGTTTGATTACACACCACGGTATTATGATCCGCGCAAAGATGAGAATCTGAAACGGCGGATGACAATCAAGAGTCGGGTTCGCCGACGACGTAGCCCTATGGCTCTCTACTATCTCGCTGCATTGTTGCTCACCGCTCTCTATATCTATAACGCGATCGGGCGTTAGATCCTACGGAAATGGCTAAAGAGGGACATATCCGGCGTATGCCGATTGAGTTAGCCAATAAGATTGCTGCTGGTGAAGTAGTCCAGCGTCCAGCATCCGCAGTCAAGGAACTCCTTGAAAATGCAATTGATGCAAAGGCTACCGAGATAGAAGTGAAGATCAAGTCCTCTGGAAGTAGTCTGATTCATGTATCGGATAATGGAACGGGCATGAATTCTACCGATGCGTTACAATGCTTTGAGCGACATGCAACCAGCAAAATCACTAGCTCTGAAGATTTGGAAAATATCCGCACCCTTGGGTTTAGAGGGGAGGCGTTGGCTTCTATTGCGGCCATTGCACAAGTTTCTCTGAAAACGAAACGTAAAGATGATACCGAAGGAACATTTGTGCGTATTGAGGGCGGGGAAGTGGTTGAATCGTCGCCATGTGCAACAACGCAGGGCACGATTGTTGATGTTCGAAATATATTTTTCAATGTCCCCGCACGGCGGAGTTTTCTCAAGGCCCCTTCCACCGAGTTCAGGCATATCTCGGATGTCTTTGTATCCAGTGCCCTGGCAAATCCATGGACAGGCTTCAAGTTAGAACATGACAGCAAGGATATTTTCAGGCTCATTGGCTCTCGTGCTGATCATTACCACCATGCACTGCGCGAGCGTATACGGTCGATTCTTGGATCGGAGATTGCCCAGCATATGGTGCCCGTGGATGAGTCATCAAGCTATCTTTCGGTATTAGGATTTCTATCACATCCCGAACATGCTCGCAAATCTAGGAAAGATCAACATTTGTTTGTCAACTATCGTCCTGTCAAGAGCCCTAGTTTATCGCATGCCATCCGCACGGCCTTTGATCCAGTCCTACCCGAGGGTTTCCATCCAGTCTTTACCCTTTTCCTGACGATAGATCCTCATCATGTGGATGTGAATGTGCATCCATCAAAGATGGAGGTTCGTTTTGATGATGATCGGGGTGTCTACAATTTTTTGCAGTCCATCTGCAAACGTGCACTCGGTGTGGCCAATTTAATTCCAGAGCATCCAGGAGACATTTCTTCGTTAAGTTTTCAACCTTCATCCCGTGGAAATTCCTGGACTCCTCCGCCTCGTGCAGATGACCTGAAACCTGCTCATGATCAACAGTCTTCTATTGTATACGAGGTTGAACCTAGCCGATTACCCGTTGGAGCTGATCCAGAACCAACTGGACTTCTCTGGCCTCTTCAGGGGGGATACATCCTTACACAACTCAGCCATGGAATCATGGTTGTTGATCAATCTGCTGCCCATCAGAGAATTCTTTATGAGCGAACGCTGGATGATGTTCGTAATGGAACGGGAATGTCACAGCAACTCTTATTTCATCAGTTGGTGTGTTTCACAGAAGAGGACTGTCGTCTATTGAACGAACTCAACCCGCTGGCTTCTTCGTTGGGGTTTGACTATTCCATTTCTGAAAATTTGACCGTTACGATTCGAGGGGTTCCTTCTCATATCCGAACGGGTGCGGAGAAGGACTTTCTGCAGTTGGTCCTTCAAGGATACAAAGACAATGATGCCGTGGAAGGAAGTTCCTCTACAAAAGAAGAAAAGCTTGCCCGGAGCGTTGCTAAACATGGTGCAATGCATTCAAGTCGTAAGTTGGAAGATGACGAGATGCGAACCATGATTGATCGTCTCTTTGAATGTAAGCAGCCCTATCAGACCCCCGAAGGAAAGCCAACGCTCATCCGAATGACGCATGATGAGATTAAGCGTCAATTTGATCAGCGAATCACTGGTCATGCAGAACCCGATGAGATCCTTTAAAGATCGCGTTGGCTCGTACATGAGTCGTACGGGTCAGAGTGCCAAGCATCAATCCATCTTGGTAGGAGTCAGTGGGGGCGTTGATTCCGTAGTCCTTCTTGATGTTCTCTGTGGGTTAGGCTATCTGTGTGATGTCGTTCATGTGAACTATCATTTGCGCGGAAAAGAGTCTGATGAGGATGCCTATTTTGTATCCAATCTTTGCCAACATCGAGGATTAAATCTACATCTTCATGATGCCCCTATACGTGATGATGCAGCCAACTCAGGTTCCTCCATTCAGATGATTGCTCGAAAAGTTCGCTACGATTTGTTCATACGAACTGCAATGGCGAAACAGATTTCGGTTGTAGCAGTGGGACATCATGCTGACGATCAGGCAGAAACCTTGCTGATCAATCTGAATAGAGGAACCGGCCCCGAGGGAATAGCAGGGATGCGGCCAGTGCGATCACTGGATCAAAAGGTTGACTTAATTCGCCCATTACTTGAGGAAACGAGGGCATCTATCACAGCATTCGCTAAGGCACATCACTTACGCTGGAGAGAGGATTCCACGAATCAGGATGATAAATATCTACGCTCTCATATTCGTTCATCTGTGATACCGCATTTAAATGCCAAGGCCTTGGCACGCAGTTCTCATCTTATTCGCCTGTGGATGGATCAAGTGATTGATCCCTTGATTGACAGTCATTTTTCAGCCATATCTGAAGGATCAGCTCTTAAAATTTCTGCACTCAGGAATGTACCAGAGGTCTTAGTCCAACGCTTGATCATTGAGGGGATTAGGCGATGGATCGCTGATGCGTTTGTAGATGAGGCACTGGCGGAACGGGTTAGGGGGCTGATGGATCTTCAGCCGGGTAAACGGATTGAGGTGGGTGGGGGAGCGGTTTGGAGGGACCGTCATCATCTTGTATTTCAGAAGGCATGTTTGAATCAAACGATCGTAGAATCTCAATCTCTTTCAGATTCAAGTGAAGTCACTCTACCGACAGGATCTCTTCAATTGAGTATTTCTGATGAAAGACCAGGGGAGCTTCAGGCTCCAGACGGGATATGGCTGGATGCAGAAAAACTGAACCTGCCACTAACTGTTCGGCATTGGTTGCAGGGCGATAGAATCCAATCACTTGGAATGGAGGGGACAAAGAAGGTCAGTGATCTATTGACGGATTTAAAAATTCCAGTTACGGAGCGTCAGCAGGTAATGGTCGTATGTAGTGAGGAGGACATTGTATGGGTGATTGGACATCGGTTATCCCATCATTTTAGAATTACACAGTCAACAAAGAAGTATGCAAAAATCTGTTTCATCAGACATTGAAAGGATTCATGGAAGGCCATTGCGTTTATTTCAGGATGAGCATGCAATCGCCAATCGAATTCAGGAAATGGGAAGTATTCTGACACAGGTCCATCGGGGAAATTCTCTCATCGTCATTGGAATTATGCATGGTGCATTCATGTTCACGGCAGATCTGGTTCGGGCAATCAAACTTCCATGTAAGGTAGACTTCTGGCGCTTGAGCTCCTACGGTGATAACATAACAAGCACAAAATCGGTCAAGGAGATCATGACCCCAACGCTTGATCTGCATGAAAAGCATGTCATCTTGGTGGAGGATATTGTGGATAGTGGAACGACGCTGTCGTATGTTCGTCAGGAACTCAAGAAACGTGGTCCGAAATCAGTCACGACGGTTTCACTTGTAAAGGTGAAAGGGAGTCCTGTGGATGTGGACTATGTAGGATTTATTTCCAGCGGAGAATTTATCGTAGGATATGGATTAGACATAGCTCAGGAACTCCGTGAGTTACCAGCCCTCTACTACCTTGATACCACTTCATTTGGTTGAATTTCACCTATGGATCAAATCTCTGCTTAAATTTCCATCTACTATTTTGCTTACTGATCAAAGACATCTTTCACTGGTAAGACCCCTAGAAATAGAATATCGGGGAGAGCAAGTTATCATACCAGATTGTTGATAAGTATTGTCAGGAATGTATCTGTTGGAGAATTTGGAGCATTTTGGAAATATGATTTTCTGAATCAAGAATGCGAAACGGGGGTAATAAGGGCGGATAGGTTGTTAGACAAATTTCACAAGATTTCATGAAGATAACATCGGTTCAGATTCGAAATTTTAGGGGGATCAAGAGTCTTGATCTTGAATTAGGAGAGACGACTGTTTTAGTTGGTGAGAATAATACTGGCAAGACATCCGTGATGGATGCATTACGGCTGTGCCTAGAAGATATAGAGCCACGGAATCGTATTGTATTTGATGCCTTAGATTTTCATCTCCCAACCGATTCATCCGAACCTACATCTACTGACCCAATTGAAATCACTGTTACATTCTCGGAGCGTTTCAAAGGGGAATGGGGGACCAAGATAGAGCGATTGGTGGGAGAATACAGAATCATTCAATGGCAGTTAGGAGACATTAAAACCATTCAACTACATCTCCAGTGCTTTTATGATTCCTATAATTCAGAGTTTGTTCAAACATGGAGTTTTATCGATCAAAACGGAAATAAATCTGATGATATCCCAAGATTCGTGTTTGCAGAATTTAGCCAACTGTTTCAATACTATTACTTGGGGGCTCTACGAGATGCTGCTCAACATTTTGATGAATCAGGGCCATTTTGGAAGCCATTTCTCATTAACTCTCAGCTTTCAAAGAAAAACCGAGAAGAAATAGAATCGAAACTCGTAGAAATTAATGATCTAATAGTTGCTTCTCACGCTAGTTTTGAAAATGTGATGGTCCGACTTCGTGAACTTCAGAGTCTTGTTCTCCTAGCTCAAGATGATGTGGTTTCCGTAGATGCAGTTCCGAGTCGTATGTTTGACATCCTCTCAAGAGCACAAGTTCAAATTAGATCCAAAACTGGAGCAATGATTCCACTTGTAAGGCATGGAGAAGGAACACAGAGCCTTTCAGTACTAATGTTGTTTTCAGCATTTTTCGACAGCCATTCTAAAAGTACTATCTTCCTAGCATTAGAAGAACCAGAGGCTCATCTTCATCCTTCTGCTATACGAATTTTATGGAAAATTCTACAGACATATGCCAACCAGCGATTAATTTCAACTCACAGTGGTGAACTTCTTGCCGAGGTTGATATCCATGATATTCGCCGTCTATCTCAATCTTCAGATGGAATAAAGGTGCATCAGGTTCCACTTGGTTTACTTTCTCGTGAAGAGTCTAGAAAATTTAATTCTCATATTCGCAGAGCACAAAGTGGTCTGTTATATGCACGATGTTGGTTGCTTGTTGAAGGAGAGACAGAATCATGGATATATCCCAGTGCCGCACTTGCTCTCGGCTGGAATCTTCATGATGAGGGCATCCGAATCGTTGAATACCAGCAATCTGACATTGCTATGCTAGCTAAGATTGGAGATGCATTAGGTATTTTATGGTATTGCGTGGGAGATGATGATGAGAACCGAAAAAAAGTTGAAAAAAAACTATTACCGATCATCAGTGATAGAGATTTAAATGAAAAAATGGAATTTCCCTATCCCAATATAGAAACAAACTTACTTCAGCACGGTTATGATCAAGTATACGCTCAATATGTTACAGATTTAAGACTTCCAAAGAAATCGTCTGACGAATCTGGCTATTGGGAAGAGTATGCTAAGAGTATTCCCAAACGTTCAAAAACAAAGGCTGCAGCCGATGTTGCTGTTTTGATGGAAGATCAGGGGGAAGCAGGAGTACCGCCCCAAATACGTTTTGTCTTAGAAAAGCTGAGACATATATCCCAAGGTGGGTAATCATGGTTAACATTCAAGATCTCAATGATCGTCAATATGAGGCCGTGACCAGAGATGGTCATCTTTTAGTGGTTGCGGGCAAGGGATCTGGTAAAACTACGATCATAGGTGAACGAATTCTTCAACTAATGAGAGCATCCAATGATGGTGGTGCATTGGTCATTGCTACCACTCCTAAAGATGTTTCAGCGATAAAAAAAATCATTCACCAACATTCAGTGTCTCGCAAAGCTGACCCACGTATTACTACGTTCTCACAACTGACCGAATGGCTTCTTAATTATCAGGGGGGACGCATTGGAATCTCACCAAATTTCATTCCTCTTCATTCACATCATGATCAAGAGTTATTTATGGATGATGTCGTGAAGGATGTTTTTGGTGCCCATCATTACTTACGTGATAAATGTGGCGATATAGTACGCATCATGGAGTGGCTATTTTCTGAATCATATGATCCAGAATATGATGACATTTCTCCGGAATGGCCGGGTTGGATTTCTAACTTATTCAAAGAGTACTGTAATGCACTACTCAAGGCTAATTATCAAGATTCTGGAAGTATGTTGTTTTTTTGTAATCGATTACTAAAAGAACATACTTTCTTTACAAAGCATTTGAATGTTTTGTGGACCACTATATGTGTTGACGAATTTCAAAATATCAATCAAGCCCAGTATAATTTGCTTCGTTATTTAGCCCCAAACAAACACCAGAGTCTGTTACTTGTTACGGATCAGTACCCAGTAAGTCAACAATGGAATGGATCTAGCCTGAAACATTTTTCAGCATTATCTGATGACTATGACTTGGAGATCATTCAACTTCCAGAAAATTTTCGGTGCCCACCAAAAATAGTCAAGCAAGCGAGTCAATTGTTTCAAAGTAAACATAGTAACAATCAAGTGATTGTTGATTCTTCCAATAACTCGTTTACGAAACTCTCAGTAGATTTTAAGATTTTCTACGATCACAAGGAAGAGGTGGAATACATAGCACAATGTATTACCTCACTTGGTGGGGACGGTAAGAACTGTGCGGTCATTGCTCCAACAAATCGTTTGGTACAGGCTACTGCATTTGAACTTCAAAATTTAGGGATACATCCATTCGTTCCCGAGAATGAGAATTACTTTGAATCTCCCGTGCTTCGTGTGATCCTTCAAATTCTTTGGTTGGCCCATTATCCGAGTGACAGGACTGCATTAAATCGACTCTGTCATCAATGGTATCTCCACACGGGTAACATTATTGAATCACAAGAAGTGGTTACTGAGTCAGTATTGTTTCGAATCGGTTTTTTGAATGCATGGTTTAATGTAGCCCATAGAAATGAACCAAGGGAACATCACTCCACACTTATGCTCATTGAAAATCATCTTATTGAACGATTTGATTTTCTTACGTTGATATCTGCGTTTTTTGATTCGATTTCAGACATATACCGTGGTGATACTCATCAATCTTTTCTGATGAATGAGGTGATGAAATGGAAGAATCTTCATCAAGAGTTGATCAAGAAATTTGGATCCAGAATCACACTGAGTGACTACATCACACATTTTTCACCGTTATCAAAGATGGAATCGTCCAGTCCAAATTCTTTACAATGTATTACGATTGAACGTGCTAAAGGACTTCGCTTTGAGCATATTTTTTTCGCGGGAATGATACAGGGTAGCATTCCGTCTTATGATGCAATCAGGGATGGCATAAACAGTCAGAAAATGGATGAAGAACGTAGACATTGCTTTGCTACCATGACCCGAGCCCAGAAATCATTGACCATGACATGTTCTATGGAATACTTTGGGAGTAGTGCAAAACCTTCCCAATTCATAGAGGAGATGGGACTTCAATCAATTACGAGTAATGACCATTGCTCCCGTGTAAACACTTCGACAGAAGAAGCCATTGAGCTACCTGCATGACTCAGTCAAAGCATACTTATGAATTTTTGCTACTACCATCTGCCATCATTGGGTGGCTCAATGCTATTTGAAACTCCTGTGATAAAAGTAGAGGTGCAGATCTATGAATAAGGTGGTACATCGGGGTTGAAATTTTATGAGTAATTATACGTTTGATGAGTTTAGTAGTGTGCACATTTCAATGTTAGTTGAAACACCCATTTGGCGACAGGCAGATAGGTTAATGAAATGAAAGGGAAATGATATAGGTGAGTGGGAGGTGATGTAGGGGGCATTTGGACATAGAATACGTCAGTGTTCCCGCACCATTTTTACCCATCTATTCTCATAACAGGCAACCACTTCAAAAGAGAGTGATGCCCATTAGTTGCGAACCAATGTGAAAGCATAGAGTTACAAATATTTGTCGCAGAGTAGTAACATCCGATCATGGATCCAAAACCATCCGATTCCAATCACCCGCCCATTCTACCACGAGATCGCGGTCGATCCCCCTTTTTCCATGGGCGAAAAGAGATCAGGACCACTTTCAGAAGAGTCCTATATGGACACAGAAGTCTAAATGAGGGAACCACATTTTTGTTACAAGGTCCACCAGGTGTAGGAAAGACAGCGTTGATTGATAAGCTCGCGAAAGACGCAAAGGAAAGCGGATGGCAAACTGTGCATATCGGCACCAATACTCTATGGGACATAGATGATGTACTGTCCAGACTGGGAAAGGGTGGCCGCCAACTCACTGGTGTAAGTGGCGAAATCGGGATTGCAGATATTGGACATGCTAACCTGAGTATAGATATTAAGGGTGCCGCTCGTACCATCATTAAGATATTACAGGACCAGAAGAAGCCCGTTCTGCTGATCTTGGATGAGGCTCAGGCTTTGGGGAAAGAGGATTTGGTGCCTAAAGAAATGAAGCCCACTGTTGGAAATGTTCTCAAAGAGATACACAATGGAGACTTGGGAAGCCCAGTGATGCTCCTTGCAGGCGGACTTGGGACAACAGAGGCAGCATTGAATACGCTTGGACTTTCGCGGATCGATCGTAGTTGCGATATCCACCTTGGGCGATTAGACAGAGAATCTACATGTGGGGTGATCCGAGATTGGCTCATGCAGGTAGGTGGCGTGGAAGATGATCCAAGTCCATGGATTGAAGCCATAGCGGAGCATACGTACGGGTGGCCTCAGCATATCATGTCCTATATTACCCCTGCCGTGGAGTATCTCTGTTCTAATCATCATCTCATGACCGATGAGGGACTGGAGTTTGTGCTTGAGAAAGGTACTGAATATTGTGCGGAGTATTACGAGAGTCGAGCACATGGTATTGATAAGGAGTGGCGCGAAGCTCTTGCAAGAGCCATTATGGATGTTCCAATAGATGGCGCCACGACTCGTATCCGCATCATAGACGATCTAAAGCAGAGTGGGCTAACTCAAGAAGAAGCTGATAAACTCTTCAACCAAGCACTTGAGCAGGGAATAATTGATCAGCGCGACGGCGGAGAATATGGGATTCCCATTCCATCCATGCATAACTGGCTTATTGATCAGTACGCTAAGAACAAGAGCCAAGACATCCCCCAGACACCCAAGAAGCTACCTCCCAAGCTTGACCAGTTATTGCCTCCACCCAACAAAGATGATCCATCGGGTGTTAAGAAAGATAAAGGCGATGACAGAGGCTACAGCAAAGGTAGTGGCGAGTTTTCAATGGAACGATAATTTGCTGACGGATGGGAGCCCCGAAAACCATGTTGTTCACAACACTTTGGTTACAGAACTAATTGAGATGCATCACGCCTTAAGGTCCTCAATGGGCATGCTATCAGTATCTATGCTCCATCCTGCATTGCAGAATATACCCGCGGGAACGATAGAATTGCCCATCCTCGAGCGTGGTTTTGCCTGTATGGATATTTGGGACATCCACTATCTGTACGCCACTATAAAATGCGGAGTTTTTTCTTCTCAAATGGACTTGGTCCACATCTTATCGTTCTTGTGCAAATTGCACTTCATGCAAAGGTGTAATCAGTTTTTTGATTGTGCCACTCCGTGGATCTTTGAGATGGTATGATCAAGAGTAAATTTGGGGGCTGAAGCTTGCATTGAGCGGTATAGGTTTCTGTAATGCCTATACATGGATTCTTGCTATTACTATCTGTCATTAGGTGGGTGTAATTCAATGCTCTGGGGTATGTTTGATTTCCGATAGGCATAGAATAGAGGTACAGATTTAAGTATAATGTGGTGCATCATCTGTCCACTCTTCTAAATCTAAGTGAACTTCTTTAGGATAGGCAACATAGGGTATTTGGGGGTAATCCGTTGGTGCACTAATAGAAGTCCAAGCGGCATAATCAGTGAGGCTAGAGATTTTACCATCGGATGTCAGAACAGGTATATCATCTTTTCTGTCCCGATCATCATCTTTTCTGTCCCGATCATCATTTGTAGAACGGCCAGTAATACAGGAATGCAAATAATACTCACGGATATCAGTACTTGTTATTCCTTTAGTCTTTTTGAGAAATTTCGTGACTTTCTCCCCCCAGGAATCCTCTATTTTCTGAGGAGGATTTTTTTTCAGAAAGACACATCGGAACAGGTTTCTGCTGATAAAACGATCAGACAGGTCTGCAAGAATTTTATCTGGACTATTCTGCCATTTTTTCAAGCTACATATGATTTCAGCATCATCCAGATTCAGAAAATGATCCAATACTTTCTGATCCGAAAGCATTTTCTTAGTCACATTATTTTCAAGAAAATACTGGAGTGATGGCGAAATATCACTTACAGCAACAACTTTACCATTGTTGATGAGATATTTTGCTCTTTTAATTGCTCCACGCAGAACACAATCAGCGGCAATGACAGTCTTATGCAGATATACCTGTTGGTACATTAGTCTTCGAGCAATGAGTACATTCCCAATGGTATAAACCCCTTTGGATTCAATAGCCAAACATGAATCTGCGCCCCCTTCCTTTGGATGAACGCACAATGTTCTCAGAATCCGATCAATTCCAATCTTTCCCTCTACAACCCCAGTCAATTGTGAGTCTCTACGTAAATAATCCAAACGATCCATATCAAACTGCCCCGAAATCAATTGATGAAAGAAGGGACGATGATACGTTTTGTTGGATATTTTCAAGGCAAGGTCTAATAGACCATAATCTTTTGAATCAGGAACCATATCAGATTGAATATGCTTGATGAGTGCTACACTAATTTTTTCATGAGAAGCTTTTGAAATTAATTGGGATTCAAGTGTATGTGAAAATGGGGCATGGCCTATATCATGTAGTAGAATTGCGGCAAGCGAGGCGAGCCTCTCGTTGTCACTAATAGGGGTTCCTTTAGACTCTATATAATCTAATGCATCCTTGAGAAGTCCCATGGCTCCTAATGCATGCGGAAAACGACTATGCTCAGCGGATGGATAAACGATAAACCCCATTCCTAACTGTTTAATACGTCGGAGTCTTTGAACTTCACGCGTCTTGATCAGATCTTGTATAAATCTGTCTTCTACTTCTATAAACCCATGAACAGGATCGGAAAGCATAATGAGTTTCTCAGACATAAGATTTTAGGCGGTCAAAGAGAGGGGGGAACAGAGAAATAACGGTGAAGTTGATTCAGTTGTTTTTGAGACACATTTACTACACATGAGAGGATCCATGATGACTATACTGTATCACTGATTCCCAATTTACACAGTTGATGATTGGTTGCAATGGTGAAGATCACAACACTTGTCATTCATTCCCAACGGTGAATGCATAATCTGAGAGATATAGGTTGGTAAATAAATGAGAATCTTGAACTTTAAAGCAAGAATGTCTGCGATGGTTAGGGGATTACCTAACAAAATAAATCTGCACAGGTTCAAAGTGCAGTACAAGAAATAATATTCTTCAGTGTTGTGGATATGTTTGAAATAAGAGAATGTTCCTTCTCAAGCAGGATGATCTCATTCATCTCCGTATTCCAAAACCCGAATAGTGCTGGAGTTCATCAAGGCCATGATCAGAACTCAATACAATTGATGATTTCATCTGGGTCAATTCGTAAGTCGTTATTCGGCCATTCGTTACCCAAGGAATCAAAACAATGATCAGATTGTTAACTTGAGAAAGACTCAATCTATATTGTGATTCATGAAACTTTAATTATTATCGGCTGATGAAGAGTTTTTTTGAAACCATTGACAGTAGACTTTTGGCAGTATTTTACTTATGAATGAGGTTGATGAATGCCTGAGGGCATGCATGAAACAGAATTGATATTATTTCTGATTGTATTTTGAATCACTTTAATCATGAGAAATTCAAAACTACCAGTGTGTCTGGAAGTTGGTCATAACTATATGTCTAAGGCGAAGTATAGCATTAGGATGTTACTCCAACCGCTTGGAGTATCTCCAATTTTTATGTCGAAAAGTGAACTTGAATGCCAAGGAATTTATTATGGACAAAATCTATCAGGTCTTAATTCAGGCATCATCATTCTACCTATAGCCTCTGATTGTGAGGCGTTTTATCAAATGAATCAACCTATAGATCTAAACAAGATTAAATGGGTTGATGTCTTGGGGGTAAAAATTCCCGTTCTTTTCTCATCTGAAAAGGGGGATGATCTGGTTGCATCTGCATTTTATTGGCTCTCGGGTTGGCATGAATGGACGGTTCACACTCGTGATCAACATGGTCGTTTCCCACATTCTGCATCCTTGCAAGAAAAACTGAAGGTCACTCATCTTCCAGTGGTAGATTATTATCGTTCGTTGATTCAAGACGAACTTAGTAGCACCCAGATTCACTTTGAACCTAGATCATGGGTAGCAAAAGATTGGGCTTTTTGTCCTACGATTGATGTTGACTATCTAAAGCATTGGCGCTTGGGGATGATTTTTCGTGAAAAAGTTGAGTATTTTTTGTTGAATGCCCGAAAGATGAATACCGGGGAGCGTTGGAGACGATTATTTCAATTTGTAAAAAGTTATTATTCACCCGGTGATGCTTTTCAAAAAGCACTCAATATGATGCATCATTACATACGAGAATATGGAAAAGGTACAGTCTTTTTCAAAGCAGGTGCTCATGGCCCCAATGATGTACGGTATAAACTGAATCAACCCTACCTGCAGAAGATGATCAGAAATCTACAGTCTGACTCGTTTGAAATAGGACTTCATCCGAGCTACCATGCGTCGGATCATCAAGGTTATGTCCGAGATGAACGAAGCTTGCTTACCCAATGTGTAGGGGAGGCCCCTGTGAGTGTTCGCAACCATTATCTAAGGTATCAATCAACGATCACCCCTCATCTTCAGGTCGGTGCTGGGTTCAGGATTGATTCATCCCTTGGCTATGCGGAATGCAGTGGATTCAGAAATGGAACCTGTATGCCATTTCTTAAATTTGATTGTAGGAACAATCAAGTCATGGATCTCTGGGAGATGCCGTTATTAATTATGGATGGCTCTCTCTTCAATCGGGAGAATTTATCCATGAATGATGCAATTTCAAAAAGTGCTGATTTACTTTTGCAGTGTAAGAAATTTGGTGGGGTTGGAGTTGCATTATGGCATAATGTCATGGGTGAAGAAATGGATTATCCAGGTTGGAAAGAGCATTTTGAACACATCATTCTATGGAGTCATCAACATGGGGCTTATATTGGATCTTTACGAGGTGCTTTGGAATCATGGTTAGGACATCAAGTATGATTCTGTCAGTTAATTTTTATGTCAAAGTTGAATAAAGGACAAACCCCGCTAATGCGGCAGTATTATCGGATCAAAGGTGAAAATCCCGATACGTTATTGCTGTTTCGAATGGGCGATTTTTATGAGACATTTGAAGAGGATGCCGTCAAGGCTAGTAGTGTCTTAGGGATTGTATTGACAAAACGTGCAAACGGTGCTGCCACTTCCGTCCAGCTGGCAGGTTTCCCGCATCATGCTCTTGAAAACCATTTACCCAAACTGATTGAGGCTGGATTGAGAGTGGCTATATGCGAGCAGCTTGAAGATCCCAAGTCCACCAAGACACTGGTTAAACGAGGAGTAACCGAAGTTGTAACCCCCGGTGTCTCTCTTCGAGATAACACACTTTCACCGAAAAAAGCGAATTATTTAGTAGCTGTATACCTTGGAAAAAAGCAGACGGGAATTTCTTATGCAGATATTTCTACTGGAGAGTTTGTACTGACTGAAATGAACCCATGTCAATTGACGAATTATCTCTTAAATATTGACCCGGCAGAGGTTCTGATGGATAAATCTGACCGTGATTCTATACGCCAGATAAAGGATCTCGGTTATGTCGTCACACCGCGCGAAGATTGGGTTTTTGATCACGATTTTGCAAATCAGACCCTTCTTAAACACTTTGGTACTCATTCTTTGAAAGGTTTTGGAATTACGGGACTTTCTGATGGGGTAGTAGCAGCTGGTGCTGTTCTTCATTATGTTATTGAAACACAAAAGGGTACACCTGATCATCTAAAGAAAATTCAACTTCAAAAGGATGAAGGTGTTATGCTTCTTGATCCGCAAACGCGAAGAAATCTTGAATTGTTGATGCCAGTTCATGGTGACTCTAACTCCGTGACTCTGGTTGATTTAATGGATCAAACCCAAACCCCAATGGGGGCTAGATCATTGAGGCGTTGGCTTTTTCAGCCACTCCGTGATGTGGGCAGAATCAATGAAAGGCTTGATGCTGTTGAAGCCTTTGTTCAGCGTTCAGATAACCGAACAGATCTTCAAGGGTATCTGAAAAAAATCTGCGATATTGAACGTGTGGTCGCAAGAATTTGTACGCAGCGTGCAATACCTCGTGAGCTGTTGGCTTTGGGAATTGCTTTGCGCCAAGTCCCAGAGATCATATCTCTTCTACATCAGGTTGACTCTCCTGTATTGCACAACTTAGCACATCATCTGGATCCTTGCAGTGAAGTTGAATCTTTGATTTTTAAGGCGTTAGACGAATCCATGGAGAAGATTTTCTGCACTGGATTTCATGCTGAACTGGATGAACTCCAGCTCATCTCTCATTCGGGCAAAGAATACATCAAAACACTTCAAAAGCGGGAGATTGAGCGGACGGGAATCCCGTCACTCAAGGTTGGATATAACAAGGTTTTCGGATATTACATAGAAGTGACCAATGTTCACCGTGATAAAGTACCTGATGGATATGTACGAAAACAGACACTAGTCAATGCCGAGCGATACATCACCACAGAGTTGAAGCAGTATGAAGAACGCATACTGACCGCAAAAGACAAGATCACCTCCTTGGAACATGAACTTCTCATAGCGCTTCGCAATGATTTAATTCAATACTCGGAGCCCCTTCAGAAATTGGCAAGGAAGATTGCTCTATTGGACTGTCTGATCGCTTTCTCGGACATTGCAGTTCAGGAGTCCTATGTGCGTCCTGAGATCAACAGTACGCGTCATCTTCGTATCATTGACGGTCGACATCCAATCGTAGAGCAGTCCATTTCGGAGCCGTTTGTTCCTAATTCGGTAGATATCCATCCTGATAAAAATCAGATCTATATCATTACGGGTCCAAATATGGCTGGAAAAAGTGTGGTTCTCCGCCAGGTTGGATTGATTGTTTTGATGGCACAGGCAGGAAGTTTTGTCCCTGCCAAAGAGGCCGAAATCGGAATTGTAGATCGAATTTTTACCAGAGTTGGGGCATCCGATAATCTTGCTGCTGGAGAGAGTACTTTCTTGGTTGAGATGAATGAAACAGCTAATATTCTCAACAATGCTACGGAAAGATCTCTGATCTTATTGGATGAAGTAGGGCGGGGCACCAGCACTTTTGATGGGCTATCAATTGCATGGGCATTGGTAGAGTATCTTCACCAGAATGACTCCATTGCATCACGAACATTATTCGCCACCCATTACCACGAACTCAATGCTCTTGAACAACAGCTTGACCGTGTAGAAAATCACCGTATTCATGTACAGGAGCATCATGGAAAGCTCATCTTCCTCAGAAAACTGATACGTGGAGGAGCGGATCACTCCTATGGAATTGAAGTAGCAAGAATGGCAGGTTTACCATCGGAGCTCCTCCAACGGGCAAAATCAATCCTTCAGAAGTTAGAATCAAAACAAACGATGACAACAGAGGCTCCTCCTCCTGCTCATACAGTTCAGATGTCATTATTTGAAGATAGATGCCCCAATCCAATTGAAGAACGATTGCATGAACTCAATCCGAATGATATGACACCTATGCAGGCACTCACGCTTTTGGCAGAGTTAAAAGAAATGTCTCATTCAAATCAATAAGGACTCAACACCGATGGTTTTGAGTCAATTGTTGATGTATCACAATAAGCTACTTTTTAGGCTTTCGGAGCGGCATCTGGTTTGGCCGAGCGATTTTTTGGAACTCTTCGTAATCGTTTCCGCACCAACAAAGCGTTCCATCTCTTTCCAATTTTACACTCACATCTTGCAATCTCTTGCTCTCATATTTTATGTAAATGACTCCACAGCTGAGCAAATCAAAAATGTTTTCAGACTGCTTTTTGAAGAAAAGCTCAAAAATGCTGAACTCAAGTTAATCACTGTTCGGTATCCTAAGTATTTTGAAGAGGATGATTGCATTCGTGTCATGATCGTCTTTAAATTGCTTGAAGGTAATCTTGACCGCAAGGAAAACTTATATTTTACCACTAATGCTATACCAAAGCTTTGAGAAATCAATGAGTATCGATTTCCGGTTATGTCAATGGTGGAATACGAGGATTATAGGCCAATACCCCCCCAAAGAACTACTACTGTTGCATAAATGATGCATTTTCTCAGAATTGACTGATTTCTGATGATCCTGCTTATTGTAATCAGTACTTTCAGATCACAATAAGATCTCAAATTCGTAGGGGAAGAATATAAAAAAAGTGTGGCTTCACCTCTGGATTATATGTTAATTTGTCTAGGTATATTCATTGATTTGAAACTTTAGACAACCGAGTCCGTTACACTAATTTGACTGGCTTTATTTTGTACAAGTTCCTCAGTCTTTTGGATTCTTTTCAACTAAAATTTGATCTATCAATGACTCCTACATCGGAGCAAATTAAAGATGTTTTTAGAGATCTTTTTGAAGAAAAATTCAAAAATGCTGAACTCAAGTTAATCACTGTTCGGTATCCTGAGTATTTTGAAGAGAATGATTGCATTCGTGTAATGATTGTCTTTAAATTGCTTGATGGTGATCTTGACCGCAAGGAAGACTTGTATTTTTCTACCAATGCTAGAACAAAACTTAGGGAGATTAACGAGCACCGCTTCCCAGTCTTATCTATGGTGGAATACGAAGATTATATGGCCAATACTCCCAAAGAATTACTCCTATTGTGAGATGTGATGAATCTTATTTGTGAATGATTATACTGGCTCCCTCAACCAGAGATATCATTTTATGAATATGTGTGACATACCCCATAGTTGGATTAATTCTTAAGATCGGGACTTACTATCCTATGTATGAGCTATTTCTATTCTTAATTAATGTGTGATGAGCACACAGTATAATCTACGCTCACAACCAGAGAGGACAATTTACTTGTTTTATACGGTTATGACTTCCATAAATTACCAGAGATGGATTTTCATAATGCTTCCCGCTCAGTCATTTTTTCAACGTGATCTATTATTATTATGAAACCACTAGATTTAACTTTATCAGCTAAAAAACAAGCCACTGGTGGACGAGGCAGACCGAGACAGTCAGATCTTCGCCGAAGTGTGAGCACTGTCTGTTATGAACTCTTTCATTGCGTGGCTATAACAGTTGCCGATTCAATGATTGGCACCAACAAAAATGACAGAAATAATCTGGCATATAGGCAGATTTATCGAGGAGTAACTCATACTCAAATCAGGCAAAATTGTAATCGCCAACATGTAATGAAAGATTTTCCTCCAGAAATTCAATTATTGGGAAATCTAATCACAGAAATGCATGATAAGCGAAATGAAGCCGACTATGATCCTTTTGGAATACTTTACCGTTCTGAGGTATTGAGAGACATCCGAAAAGTTGAGGGCGCGATTAATTCCTTCTACAAGTTAAAATCAAGTGAACGAAGAGCTTTTGCGGCCTATGTTGCGTTCAAAACTAGGAATATTTGATTACAGTGTCCTCCCCAGAAATCACCCTATGCCCAGAGTGCGAGTCCATTCATCCAGATAAGTTTGGATTATATGGAATCATAGCTCAACTGTGCTTTCACATCGTTAAGAAGAACTTTTCTTTCAATCGTCTAACGACCACATCAACTGTATCAAAATATACTGCGTCCAAATATTTAATCAATTCAAGATTATTGTAGAACATCAAACCGATGAGAATTCTTATTATTGGTAGCGGAGGGAGAGAACATGCCTTGGCATGGACTCTCAAAAATGCAGAAGCACTGTATATCGCTCCAGGTAACCCAGGTACTCAGGGTTTAGGACACAATCTTCCTCTTGATCCATCGGATCATCATGGAATCGTATCATTTGCTCGGGATGAAAAGATTGACTTGGTCGTTGTAGGACCAGAGCAACCCCTTGCTAATGGCCTTGCAGATGCACTTGACCAGGGTGGAATTGCCTGTTTTGGACCTACGGCAGCTGCAGCAGAAATTGAAAGCAGTAAATCGTTTGCAAAGGCATTGATGCAGAGGAATCATATTCCCACCGCAGAATGGAGATCATTTGAATCCGATCAGTATGAAGAAGCAAAGATCTATGCAGAGCAACTCGGTCCATGCGTGGTGAAAGCATCAGGACTTGCAGCCGGTAAAGGTGCGATCATGTGTGAACATAGTTCTGAAGCAGAAAAGGCACTCCGTGAACTCTTGATTGATGGAAATCTCGGAGATGCTGGTAAAGAAGTCGTGATTGAAGAATGGATGACTGGTGAGGAGGCGAGCTTATTTATTCTCACAGATGGAGATGACTATCTACTATTGGATTCAGCCCAAGATCATAAGCGAGTTTTTGACAATGATCAAGGGCCGAACACTGGTGGAATGGGGGCCTATGCACCTGCACCAGTGATGACTCAACAGTTGATTGAAACAACATGTTCAACCGTGATTGAACCTGTACTTCAAAGTATGGCATCGGAGGGAAGGCTCTATAAAGGATGTTTATATGCTGGACTTATGATCACAGATGAGGGGCCAAAGGTCGTTGAATTTAACTGTCGATTCGGTGATCCAGAGGCACAGGTTGTCCTGCCTCTGATGGATGGTGATCCTATGGAGATGCTTTTGTGTGCTGCTACGGGCGGAATTGGCAATTTACGATATTCAGCACAGTCGAAATCAGCTGCATGTGTCGTTTTAGCAAGTGGTGGTTATCCAGGCGATTACCCAAAAGGCAAGGTAATTACTGGACTCAAGGAAGCTTCTGAAGTATCTGGATCATTGATCTTTCATGCAGGCACATCAACCGATGGGAACTCGGTTTTTACGAATGGAGGACGAGTACTTGGTGTCACTGCGATTGGTTCAACCTTACAGGATGCACTTCACAGGGCGTATCAAGCTGCCGACATCATTGAGTTTGAAGGCAAGCACTATCGGCGTGATATAGGACATCGTGCTCTTCACAGGGAATGAAAGCGATCCTGCAATGTATATTCATCCTCCTTTTGATTGATGTGAGATCTTTGGGAGCTCAGAATACTTCCAATCCTGAGTACCAAGTGCTTGCCGAGATTACAGAGCCTAGATCTTTAGCTATTGATCGGGGAGGACTGATCTATGTAGTGACCGCATCCAAGATACTTCAGCTGGATCCTCAGGGCACGGTCCTTTCCCATCTTGATGGAACAAATCTGGGGGTATTCGGCGACCTCTCCGATATTGCACCCGGCACGGGGCTGATCTGGGTGATCGCAGATGCAGATCATGGAAGCTTATACCGATTTACGAAAGAATTATTACATTTGGAAACGATTCGAGTCCCCAGAAACGCACAAACGGAAGTAGGGCGGTCTCCACGAGTGGAGTTTCCTGATCAACGCACAACACTCCTTGGACAGCCAATATCGGTATCCGTCGGTGTATCTGGTGAACTCTTTGCTATTGATGCTTCTTCTCAGAGTGTTTTAAAGTGGGATGGCAGTCGAAGATTGGAACGTACGATAGGAGCGTTTGGATCTGGTGCAGGACAGTTGATCAATCCATCTAAAACCGCTACTGATGCTACCCTCGTTTATGTTGCTGATCAATCGTTAAATGAAATCAAGGTCTATGATTATTTTGGTGGATATGTGAGGAGTATTCAAACGAAGCAAGAAGTGAAGAGCATAACTACGGCAGATGACCAATTATGGGTTGTCTTTGAGAATGGTATCAAGGTGTACTCTGATCAAGGCAGACTTGATCAAGAACTTAATATTCAGTTGAATGATCCATTGATTGGAGCTGAACCGTTTGAAGATCAACTTTATCTTCTAACCGATAAGAATGTACTCCGAATGATCAGATAGCTGGATATGCATTTAGCTCTTTTAAAGACTTTGCTCAGTAGATGAAGATGATCTGAATGATCTTTAGTGCACGATCAGAATTTTACCCATAAACCTGTCATTTTGGGTTTTTACTTCGTAGAAGTAGGGTCCATTAGCCAAATGGATCCCAGAATCATCGGTTCCATTCCAGACTACTTCTTGAATTCCCTGAGATTGAGATTCATTGACGATGGTGCGAATTAGTTTCATACCAAAGTCAAAGATCCGTACGGCTACCTGCTCGGTTGTTTCCAAATCATACCGAATACGCACAATTCCATCAGAATACGGAGAGAATGGATTTGGATAGGCATAAGTGCTCACTTCTGGAACTTGTTCTGGGGAGACAATGGGTGGAAGTCCACTTGGGTTCAAGGGGACATTCGCCCGAAACCGATTCCAAGTATGGGCTCCATCCATGCTCCGAAATAAACCGTCGTTTGTACCAACCCATAGGATGCCATTGGTTAGGGCTACGGATAATACCTCAAGATTATTTAGAGATACGAAAGTGGATTGGTTAGATTGAAACTGGTTGATGGAAGTGAAGGTTGATCCATCATCACGGGAAATAAATAGACCACCTGTTTCACAGGCAATGTAGACAGATGGCCAATCAAATGCGAAGTCAAAACATTCATGACCGTAAAGAGCATGTTCAAACGTTTCTCCCCGATCCCGTGTCACGGAGATGCCGCTAGACTCAAAAGCCTCTGAAGTGGCGGAGCCGCTCCGATGGGCGAACCAAATGGCAGGGGATTGGCCAGGTCTCGATTGTTCCTCAATGGAATAGATCACATTGCCCAGTAAGCCATCCTGTGCTGTCAAATGCTTCCAAGAACGCCCCCCATCATCAGACATATTTAATCCACCAAGAGTGCCAACCCACACGGTTCCAAGCTCGTCCACCAACACTGAATAGGTAAGAAAATTATATCCCCGAAAATCTCTGGGTGTAATCCCAGCTGGTTCGGGTAGTGAGAAGAAAGGAAAGTCAATGTCCAAATCGGGAGAAATAAATTTTGAGGTATCTGGGGGGAGTACAATGCGTTTCCAAGTTTGCCCATTATCGGATGATTTACGCAAGCCAGCAACCTGTGAAGCCACCCACACATCTCCAGTATTTTGGTCATAGTCAATGTCCCAAGGCGGGCTTAACTCTGGAACCGTTGTAGCCAATGACCAGAGCTCGTTATCACCGTAAACAACCAGCGTATCATCTGGGAAATCAAGCAATCCAGTCGTATTCGGATCCTCACTGTTTCTCGGAAAATAAGATATGTAGTTCCATGTGAGGCCACCATCCATTGAGTTTAAGAGTCCGGCTGTTTGATGGATGGTTGACCCGCGTCCACCTCCAGATCGTTGACGATTACTGTCTCCAAGACCAACCCATATCACATTGCCTTCTATGTCAATGGAGTAGACGGTATTTTTCAATCCAGCCAGTGAGTCAGAGTTAACAACGCCCCATGATTGTCCACCATCACTGCTGAGATTGAGATGAGGACCAACCCATATGGTTTCTCCCTCAGCATGGAGATTCGTGATTGAATTACCAAGAATTCCAGATACTGGTGATATGTCTTGGCTCACTCCAGTCATAGGCAAGATGCACCACAAAAATATCATCACAGGAGAAAATTTTATTATTTAAGCAAGTTCCAAAAGAGCAACAACTTGATAGAACATGAAGGCTGAATGTCGAGGATTGAAGTATTCTTCAATCTGATTCAGATGCAATCATAATCGTCTACAAGGGCACTAGTGTCTAGTCACAAGATAGTAACAAGACAATCAGAATTGTAATCAGTCAGTAATTGCATGTATGATTGGATAAGATGTAATTGGGAATTCTTAAATACTCCATCAATTCTCTTCAAATCCAATACCATCTTATGAGTTAATTTTACCCAAAACTTATTGGAAATCTTGAGTCACTCCAAATCCTTATCTTCAATATGATAAGACTCGTAGCTAAAATAGGTAGGAATTTCTAAACGATCGGGCGGAGGCGGGGGAAATTCCACACGGAATCCAGCAGAATGCTGACTTGTAGTGCCCGTTTTCTTTTTCCTTGGAGCTCTTGCAGTGCATTCATATATACCGGTGCAGTATTTCCGTTCTTTTCCTCCTTTAACAGAAGTCTTAACAAAACTTGTAGAGTTGTATCGGGATAAGACCGATGTATAGTTAATGTGATTATATCCATACCAGCGTTCAGTATTTAAGGGTCTATATACAACTCCAGTGTAAGCAATGGATCTACGGATAAACCGTCCAATTGATTGGTTCCAGATATTATAGCCACGTTCATGTACAAGAGGGTTAAATGGGTTGATAGCTCCTGTTTGGGGGTCTATAGGTGTAAACGAAAATGTACCACCGTATGGACCAAGAAATTCCTGATCTATCGTTTCTATTTTTTCCAAAGAATGATTTGTGAGATCCTTGTATAGAGAGAGAATCTCTGGATCTTTAAGTTCAAGGCTGGATACCTCATTAATGTTATTGAGATTGCTTGCCAATTTTGCAAATTCAACAAGATATTCATCACCACTCAGTCCATAATAGGTTTCCAATTGTGGTGATGGATTTATTTCTGTAATGTTAATACTTTGAATTTTTTCGTTCGTGATCAAATATTTTAAATCACCAACGATAGCAGTTCCATCTAAATCAAGAGCAGCTATCTCATAGGGGTATAATGCATGCTTGAGTCTGTGGAACAAATCAGTATTCAGCAAAACTTGTCCGCTTGCATCAATACTATCCATAAATTGATACAGGTCATCAATATCATCAAAAATTCGAGTATCGGGTATAATCATATCGCTGAGTTTAACAGTAAAAAATTGTCCATCTCCCAAGTTGATTTCAAGCGTTAGTAAGTCCGAAGTTGCATCGTATTCGGGATCAATTACGGAAGTACATGATCCGAGAGAGAGAATCCAGACAGTTGTAACCAGAAAGTACGCAGAGTGCGGAATAACCGAATGCTTCATGATTGTGTGTGGGTTGAAGTATATGAGAAAAAACCAAATCTCTTACTCGTACGTTGGTAGTGTGTTCATTTTAGGTTCACGCCATATAATTCAGTTAATTTTAGTCAAGTAGAGAGGAATATCCAGCCGCCTGCTATTAGTCCCCGTCCTAAAAAGCTCAATTTAAATTTCATTTTAAAGTTTATAATTTTATAGAAACTATTCTTGAATCGTGATATATTTACGGAAATCAACGATAAATTGTAACTATGATTCCCGAAGATTTTTACCAAATAGGATATTTTCATGCGGTTCAACTTACTGGAATAAAAATCATAATCACACATTGAGAACAATCTATCCATAGAACTGTGTAATTGTGGTCTTCTGAAAGAAATCTAATTCATGGAAAGTTTTCACTAACTTATTCCATGATTGAATAATCTTTTACATGATTCAAGCAGTCATTTCCGAAAGTTTATTCAGTACTGTCAAAGCACGTTTTTACTGGCATGTGCGGGTATGCTCACTGATCTCAAATTTTTGAAATATAATAAATGATTCAATTACTTATGACAGGATGGATATTTGCCCTCCAGTCAATCCTCAATAACGTTAAAGGGCTACAAGGCAATATTTCTACTAAAGCTCGGAGTTTTGCGAAAGCCTCGCTATGACTAACTAATAAGCAATGAAGTTTTTTTCAAAAATAATACTGAGATTTTTAGTATTTCTTACCCCACTGAATGTTTCATTTGCCCAATCTCTTATAATCAGTGGTTATGTCACCGATGCAAGCAATGGAGAAGCTCTGGTCGGTACGAATCTATGGGAAATCTATCTCCAACAAGGAACGACCACCAATCAATACGGGTTTTTTAGCCTTACCGTTCCAAGAGATTCCGCCGTCATTCGTTTTAGTCATCAGGGATTTGAAGCACTGATCTTAAGTTTTAAAGATCCCTTAGAAGAGTTACAGAGAATTCAGTTGCTTCCAACTGTGATTGCATTTGATTCGTTATTAGTCATAGAAGCTGATGAGTATGATGGGCTTCATCAGCAAGTGCAAATGAGCAGCATGGAGGTATCCATGGAAGAAGTAGAGGCATTGCCTGCTCTTCTGGGAGAAACCGATCTGCTGAAAGTATTCCAGTTAATGCCAGGGATACAATCGGGTGTTGAAGGGTCTACTGGACTCTATATCCGTGGTGGCACTCCAGGGCAAACGCTGATTCTGTTGGATGGTGCTACTGTCTATAATGCAGTCCATTTGTTTGGATTTATGTCTACCTTCAACACCGATGCAATCAACACTGCCACAGTATTGAAAGGTGGATTTCCATCGCGTTATGGAGGACGCCTTTCGGGTGTGCTGGATGTGACGATGCGTGAGGGGAATAGGAACAAGTTTGAGGGTAGGGGAGCAGTCGGATTGGTGGCTTCACGCGTGACCGTAGAAGGACCTCTGTTTAATGGACGCAGCTCATTTATCGTATCAGCCCGCCGGACCTATCTGGATCTCATCACCTGGGGATTTCAAAAATTAATTGGTTCAGATTACATTCAAGGGTATCATTTCTATGATGTCAATGCAAAATGGAATATGGATGTTACATCAAAGGATAGAGTCTTTGTCAGCTTTTATGCTGGCAGGGATAAGGCCTACGAACATGATCGTACATCCTTTGCACCCGGTGAGACGGATCAAAGTTCATTTGAGCTGGACTGGAATAATGTGACGCTTACTTCTCGTTGGAACCGAGTGTTTAATTCTCGCTTGTTTTCGAACATGACCATTCTGTTAAGTCATTTTCAATCCGGCATTCTTGAAGAGTTAAAGTACAAAACCGAAACGAATATAGGCCCATTTGGAGATCGATATACGAATACAGGCACATTTGGAGATCGATATACGAATGGATTAACAGATGTCAGCATCAAGACGGATCTTGAATATTTTCCCCATCGTGATCATCATGTCCGTTTTGGTGCGATGGGGACCTACCATCAATTTACCCCAAGTATTCAACGTCATCATGAATTTGAATCCGCATTGAATATAGATACAACCATTGTCATTCCCGTGAAAGTTTCAACATCTGAATGGTCTGCGTATGCAGAAGATGAAATCACTCTAAGCAGGAAGCTCAAAGCGAATGTCGGCGTTCATATCTCTGGCTATGTTACCCAAAACTCCACCTATACATCGGTTCAGCCTCGGGTATCTACATCCTACCTTCTGCCCAGAGATTGGGCTTTCAAGATTTCGTATGCTCAGATGCAACAATACATTCAGTTGTTGTCAAATAGTGGTTCAGGGCTTCCGACCGATTTGTGGTTACCAAGTACGACAGACATTCCACCTCAGAAAGCTTGGCAGCTTGCAACGGGTATAGAACGAACCATTGATCGCTATGCACTGGATGTCAGCCTTGAGGGATACTATAAGCAGATGGATGGGGTGATCGCCTATAAGGAGGGTGGCAATCTTGTTGGATCCAATCAAAATTGGGAGGATGCGGTTACTATTGGTCGTGGTTGGACGTATGGGGCAGAATTCTATGTGCGAAGAAAACGCGGTCAAACCACGGGTTGGATCAGTTATACGCTCTCCTATTCACACAGACGATTCTCCGATTTGAATGAAGGTCGTGTATTTCCACATCGCTATGACCGAAGACATGACATCTCCATTGCACTCGTTCGAGAGTTGGGTCGTAGAAAAATTTCGGTAATCTGGGTCTACAGCACCGGTCATGCGGTCACGCTTTCTACCTCAAGGTACACCCATGAGGGAGCGATCATTGACCTTTACAGCGAGCACAATGGATTCAGGGTGCCTGCGTATCACCGATTAGATCTTTCGCTCCACTTTCCTCGGGACTCGGCTAAACCGTCAGAATTCATTCTGAGCTTCTACAATATGTATAGTCGACGGAATACATTTTTTATAGAAACCAAAGATAACCAGAACGTAGATCCCTATATCGGATATTACAACGAGCAGCGTACCATCAAGAAGTTTACGCTTTTTCCCATCATTCCCTCGCTGAGTTATCGATTTTATTTTTAATTGTATGGACACATTATTTGGGCTTCCCTTCGCCATGAACGAACAATGACTATGCTAAATCATTTTTTCAAAATTCTTTTCACAGCGATATTTGTAGCGTTTTATTGTCTCGCATTGACACGTTGTAGTAGCGTGCTTGAGATTAAAATCGATAGTCCAGATCCACAGATTGTTGTCAACTGTCTCTTCACAGAGGGTGCACCCTGGAAAGTAGTCCTCCAACAAACCGTAGGGGTCCAACAGGAATCCATCATTCCTGCGATCATTGATCACGCTAAAGTCACCATTGAAGGGAGTGATGGTACATTTTTGACATTATCCCATGAGGGGGGAGGGTTTTATTTTGGAGAGTCCTCACTGCCGAAGATGGGAGTTGTTTACACTTTAACGGTGGAAGCCACGGGGTTTGAAAGTGTGGAAGCAACCGATCAACTCCCATCCTTGACAAAGATTCAAGAGGTGGTGATCAACTCCGAGAGTGAGCGTATTTTCGTGACCTTGGAGGATGATGGGAATGCCAAACATTATTACACACTTTCTATGTTGACCCATAATATACAATATGGGTCATTTCAAGTATTGAATGCAGAATTGAATGAGCAGATGAAGCAGTTTTCAATTCAGGATCCATTGGCTCCCTACATTGACCAGCCAATAGTGAGAGTGGCACTCATCCATGATGAACCGTTTAATGGACAAACCTTCACTATGAATATTTCTCCACAATTCTCCTCCTCAGATCCAACGACGTATTTACACACGGTGAGTTCATCGTACTATGATTACTATTTGACCAAAACAGTGCAAGAAAATTCTCGTGACACCCCTTTTGCAGAGCCGAGTTCAGTAACATCCAATATCATGGGTGGGCATGGAGTCTTTGCAGGATACATGCTTGATGTTGACGGAGATGATTCGCCTGAAATTCTCCACCACCAACTACTGGGAACATATACTTCATCAGGATTTAGCATACTCAACTTCGGTAAGGTGGATACAACACCCGATCACATTGAGTTTACTCTCCATCCAAAGAACAGGGTGACTGGATTCATGCAAGTTCCACATGAATCTTTGCCGGATTCCATGATGACAGTTTCACTTGATGGAGCGTATAACATTTCCCATCATGATGGGTTAGACTATCAGATTCGGCTTTATCATGATGCACAGACCTTATTTCGGAATACTGAACTTATTCTTAATCGGTCGTACAGCAATAGACAACTTTCGTTGATGATGATCCAATCGGGGCTTGATGCCAATGGACGATTTGCCGTGTTCCAAAGAACATTTATCAAAACATCGGGCCGTTAAGATGCGTCGTAGAGCTGATGAAATCATTCATTCTTGATGAGGGGACATCTGACCGACTTATTCGTATCAGTGTTCTTGTAGGTAACTATTCACTTTTAGAATCATGACTTACGATACCCATACAAAAGTACAACCCATCACTTCTGGAGATGCACTTCCAGAGGATCATGCTCCCGTCCTTGCCTCTTCACAGGTGATGTCTGGGGCAGAAATTCTTCTTCGCTCTCTTGAAGCCGAGGGAGTCAAAATCATCTTCGGACATCCCGGCGGTGCCGTCATCAAAGTGTATGACGAGATGCACCGGATCAATCCCAGTTTCCAACACATCCTCGTTCGACATGAACAGGGTGGCACTCACGCTGCCGAGGGCTATGCCAAAGCCACTGGTAATGTTGGGACGGTTCTTGTTACCAGTGGACCTGGTGCGACAAATACCGTTACGGGAATTGCTGATGCCTATATGGATTCGATTCCGATTGTCGTGTTTACAGGGCAGGTTCCCACTGCACTCATTGGCAACGATGCATTTCAGGAGTGTGATGCCATTGGAATCACACGATCCATCACTAAGCACAGTTACTTGGTCAGAGATGTCAAGGATTTGGCACGAACGGTCAAGGAAGCCTATCACATTGCAAGAACCGGCCGCCCCGGCCCTGTATTGGTTGACTTGCCCAAGGATGTGCTTTTAGCTGAGGCTCCGTTCCAGTACCCGAAGACCGTCAATATGCGCGGTTATGCCATGGCGGATCCCGTTCGACCGGAAAAGCTGGAGCGTGCTGCACGGTTGATTGCCGAATCAAAACGCCCGCTGTTTTATGTGGGTGGAGGTGCCATCAGCAGAGATGCTCCCCAACATCTGACGGAGTTGGCACGTCATTCGAATATCCCCGTCACCACAACTCTGCATGGATTAGGTGCATTCCCAGAAGAGGATCCTCTTTCATTACGAATGCTGGGGATGCACGGAACATGGTGGGCCAATCAGGCCGTTCAGCACTGTGATCTCCTCATTGCGGTCGGTGCACGATTTGATGATCGTGTTACAGGCAAGCTGGATTCGTGGGCTCCTCATGCGAAGGTGATTCATATTGAAATTGATCAGTCATGTATATCAAAGAATATATTTGCAGATTGTGCCATCTTGGGTGATGTGCAGAATGTCTTAGAGCGTCTGCGACCACTTGTCAAGCCGAAAGATACCACCGAATGGCTCCAAGAAATTGAAGCATGGCGGCAGGAATGCCCCCTCCAATATGGCCATGATGGCAAACTCCACGCCCAAGGTGTGATTGAACAATTACGCAATAAATCAGGTGGTGATGCGGTCGTCATTACGGATGTGGGTCAACATCAGATGTGGTCTGCTCAGTATTTTCGATTCCTCTATCCTAGAACCCATATCACCAGTGGTGGCTTGGGTACCATGGGATTTGGAATGCCTGCCGCTATGGGAGCTGCTTTTGGTATGCGTGAAAAAGGGTTATCTCGTCCCGTCATCTGTATTAGCGGAGACGGAGGGTTTGTGATGAATGCACAGGAAATGAGTGTTGCCGCTGCTCACAAGCTACCTTTGAAAATTGCAGTGATCAATAATCGGTTCTTAGGAATGGTTCGTCAATGGCAGGAACTCTTTCATATGGAGCGTTATAGCCATACCGATCTATCAGATACCAACCCTGATTTTGTGAAGTTAGCCGAAGCTCATCATTGTGTCGGACTCAAAGCAACGACCCCTGAAGAGGCCAAATCTGTGATTGATCAGGCATGGGAGGTTCATGACAAGCCCGTTTTAATGGAGTTTTGTGTTGAGAAAGAAGAGATGGTCTTTCCAATGGTTCCTGCTGGAGCTGCCACAGGTGATATGATCACCGATCGCATGACTCCGAACTCATTCGTTTGAGGTACACTTTCTTGATTTCCTGATGTCCGAAACCCTTATCCTGACCCCACAGCAAATCATTCGTAAAAAGGCTGCAGGGGAGCCTATTGAACCGGATGAAAACGAAATGGTGCACTCCCACACGATTGTCGTTCTCGTGGAGAACAGTATCGGTGCATTCATTCGTGTAGTGAATATGTTTTCAGCCCGTGGGTTTAATATTGATAGTGTTACTGTCGGTGTTACTGAAGATCCAACGATCAGCCGGATGAATATCGTGACGGTCGGCAATGGACGCATTATTTCCCAAGTGTTAAGACAATTGAGCCGACTGGTGGACACCATTGAAGTCATTGATCTGACCGATACTGATTTTGTAGAGCGAGAAATCTGTCTGCTTAAAGTCGCATACACCGCAGATACTCGATCTGAAATCCTAGATGTCAATGACATCTTTCGGGGTAAGGTCGTTGATATTACCCCAAAAACCATGATGTTTGAACTTCGAGGTCCATCTCCCAAAATTGACGCTTTCATTCAAATGATGGCCTCTCACAAAATTCTGGAAGTTGCACGGAGTGGCCGAGTTGCGATGCAACGTGACTCATAACTATAATACTTAATCAACTTATGAACGTACATTATAACGCCGATCCTTCCATCATTCTCAACAAAAAAGTGGCGGTGATCGGTTATGGAAGTCAAGGCCATGCCCATGCCTTGAATCTCAAAGACAGTGGGGCAAATGTAGTCGTTGGACTACGGGATGGATCTCAGTCTGTCGAAAAGGCTCGTGCGAAGGGACTTCGAGTGATGTCAATCTCCGATGCTGCTGCATGGGGAAATGTCGTCATGATTCTCATCCCAGATCAGGATCAGAAACGCGTCTACGAAGCGGAGATTGCCCAACACATTACGCCCGGCAAAGCGTTAGCCTTTGGTCATGGATTTAATGTCCATTACGACCAAATTCAGGCCCCCGAAGGCGTGGATGTCTTCATGGTCGCTCCCAAAGGACCAGGACATTTGGTTCGGCGCACCTTTGAAGAGGGCAAAGGAACTCCTTGTCTTGCTGCCGTAGCTCAAGATGCTAGCGGCTCCGCCATGGCCCTCGCACTGAGTTATGCCCACGCAATCGGCGGTACACGTGCTGGAGTTATTGAGACAAATTTCAAAGACGAGACAGAAACCGATCTCTTTGGAGAGCAGGCTGTCCTTTGCGGAGGATCACAAGCACTAATACAGGCTGGATTTGAAACCCTGACCGAGGCAGGCTATCCTGAAGAATTAGCCTACTTTGAGGTTCTTCACGAACTGAAGCTGATTGTAGATCTCTACTACGAAGGAGGACTGTCCTATATGAACTACTCCATTAGCGATACGGCTGAATATGGTAATTACTCAAGAGGTCCAAGGATCATAGGCCCCCAAGTGAAACAAGAGATGAAACGGATTCTCTCCGAAATTCAGTCTGGACAGTTTGCTCAAGAATGGATTCAGGAATGTGAGGAGGGACAACCGACATTTCAAGCTTATCGGGAAGCAACTGCATCTCATCCAGTAGAAAAAATAGGACAAAAACTACGCAAGATGATGGCATGGCTTCAGAAAAGCAACGATACCGTTAATCTGTAAATTCGTAGATCATGGCTTCCTATCAAGTGGCTGTATTACCCGGTGACGGTATTGGACCTGAAGTGACTCGGGAAGCTGTAAGAGCCATCCATACAGCATCTAACGAGTTTGGATTTAAAGTATCACTTGAAGAATGGCCGATTGGAGGATGTGCTCTTGACGCGTATGATACGCCATTCCCAGATGCCACGCGTGATGCGTGTCTGGTATCGGATGCGGTGTTCTTGGGAGCACTTGGTGGTCCAAAGTGGGATCACGAAACGGGATCTCGCAGGTGCGAGGCTGCTCTTCTTTCCCTTCGTAAGGCGTTGGGTGGATTTGCAAATCTGCGTCCTGTCTTGGTCCCTGAAAGCCTTGTAGGCAGTTCTCCACTGCGACCAGAGAGGGTTTCAGGAACAGATCTTTTGATCGTACGCGAGCTCACTGGAGGGATTTACTTTGGAACTCCTCGCGGCATGACTGCCGAGAATGCATGTAATTCCATGGTGTATTCGCGATTTGAGGTAGAGCGAATTGCTCGGCTAGCATTTGATCTTGCCAGAAAAAGAAAAGGAATACTTACCTCTGTAGATAAGGCAAATGTTCTGGAAGTTTCCCAATTGTGGCGTTCTGTGGTCAGTGAACTTCATCGGGTAGAGTTTCCTGATGTAGATTTAGAACACCTCTATGTGGATAACGCTGCGATCCAGTTGATCCTTCGCCCAGCCCAATTTGATGTGATTGTAACCGCTAACCTGTTTGGTGATATCCTCAGTGACTTGGCTGGGACACTCCCAGGCTCGTTAGGGATCCTGCCCTCCGCGACAATGGGTGGGAGGGTAGGATTATTTGAACCGATCCATGGAAGTGCACCCGATATCGCGGGAAAAGGATTTGCCAATCCTGCGGGTGCTCTTCTGAGTGCTGCCATGCTTTTGGAAACACTTGGAGAACGCGACGCTGGTGCACGTATTCGGCATGGAATTTTTCACTCGTTGGATCGTGGAATCCTAACACGTGATCTTGGTGGAACCGCTTCTACCACTAAGTTCGGAGATGCTGTACTCAGTTCTGCATTTGAGCGATCACCATCAACGGTATAGTCATTATTTTATCCTATCTTAATAAGGAAATCTACCAGAGCAGACTGTCGTATGATCAGCGATAAAGTATTGATTTTTGAAACCACGTTGCGAGACGGAGAGCAAGCTCCTGGTGCCTCCATGAACATTTCGGAAAAAATCCGAATTGCTCATCAGTTGGCTCAGCTCAATGTAGACATTATTGAAGCGGGGTTTCCGATTTCTTCCCCTGCCCAGTTTGAAGCTGTAGAGACCATTGCCAACGAGGTAGAGGGTCCTGTGGTAGCGGCTCTTGCCCGAACCATAGAGGCTGATATAGACGCTGCAGGTGAAGCCCTCAAGACGGGTAGCAAAACCCGCATTCACACCTTTGTAGGAACCAGTGATATCCACTTGAAGGCAAAGTTTGGAGCCGATCGTTATGGAAAGTCCTTGGATGAAAAACGCCAGTCGGTCCTGAACATGGTGGATCGGTCTGTTCGTCAGGCATGTGCGATCACCGATGATGTGGAATTCAGTGCTGAAGATGCAGGTCGAACGGAGGTGGATTTTCTTGTAGATGTCATCAATGTTGCTATTGAAGCGGGGGCGACGACGATCAACATTCCCGATACGACGGGGTATTGTGTGCCTCGTGAATATGCGGCTCTCTTCAAAACCGTTCGAGAAAGATGCCTTAACATAGAGAATGTGACCCTTTCGGTTCATTGCCATGATGACTTAGGGTTAGCGGTTGCGAACTCTTTGGCGGGTGTTCTTGCTGGTGCACGACAAGTCGAATGTACGATCAATGGCATTGGGGAACGGGCTGGCAATGCATCTTTGGAAGAGGTGGTGATGGCTTTACATGTGCGAGGCAAGCTGTTTGGCACCCATACAGGGATTGAAACGCGCTTACTGTCTGCAACCAGCAAGATGGTCTCAAGTGCAACGGGCTTTCCCGTGCCTCCCAACAAAGCGGTGGTCGGAGCGAATGCGTTTAGCCATGAGGCTGGGATTCACCAACATGGGGTTCTCAAAAGCCGGGAGACCTATGAGATCATGAAAGCCGAGGATGTAGGTCAAGACCCTGAAGCGATCCGTTTAGGACGACATTCTGGCCGGCATGGACTCTTCAGTCGACTGGAGAAGTTGGGGATTTTTGTTGGAGAGGATCGAAAAGAAGATGTATACAATGAATTTGTTGCACTTGCAGATCTAAAAAAAGAGATCTTTGATGAAGATCTGATTGCCATTGCTCAGGGACAGAAAGGGGATTCTCCAATCATCCATTATCGTCTGGATCATCTATCTGTAAACTGTGGAACGGGGAGAGTTCCTCGTGCTGAAGTTCTTTTATATCACGGATCATCGGATACATCATGCCGAAAAATTGGCGAGGGAGATGGACCCGTTGAGGCCATCTACAGAGCCATTGATTTGGCTGCTGGCAGTCGTCATGGCCTGGTATCTTACGCCATACGATCGGTAGGGGAGGGTAAAGATGCGATGGGAGAAGTAACAGTGCTCATCAGCGAGCATGGAACCCTGTTTAGAGGCATTGCTCAACATACCGATGTTCTGCAGGCATCAGCGAATGCTTATGTTCAGGCATTAAATCAGCTGGAAGCCTTTAGAGTCAGTAGCGGTGAAGAGTTTGTGTCCGACGGAATTATGCAATCATTTGGCAGTGACGGAAGTCAAAAATCATGACCATTACCGAAAAAATTATTTCAAGCCATTGCGGACGTAACCGGATTGCACCCGGTGAAAGTGTCTGGGTGGATGTAGACATCCTGATGACCCATGATGTTTGTGGTCCTCCGACCATAGATATCTTCAAGCGGGAATTTGGAGAGGATGCGAAGGTATGGGATCCAGAGAAACTGGTGATTCTCCCGGACCATTATATCTTCACCGAAAATCATCATGCAAACCGAAATGTTCAACTTTTGCGAGCATTTGCAGAGCAGCATGATTTGCCTCACTATTACGATGTAGGGTCTCCCCGATATAAAGGGGTTTGCCATATGGCCTTGGCCGAAGAGGGATTCAATCGACCAGGTTCGTTACTGATTGGAACAGACAGTCATACATGCACCTCTGGAGCATTCGGGATGTTTTCTACTGGCGTGGGCAACACCGATGCGGCTCTGATCATGGGGACGGGGAAAATCTGGTTGAGAGTCCCTGAGACCATGCGATTTATTTTTGAGGGTGAATTGCCTCCCTATCTGATGGCCAAAGATTTGATTCTAGCTGTGATTGGAGATATTGGGTGTGATGGTGCTACGTACCGTGCCATGGAGTTTGATGGTGAATCGGTTTATTCCTTGTCCATGCAAGAGCGGATGACACTGACCAACATGGCCATTGAAGCTGGCGGGAAAAATGGTGTCATTGCTCCAGACGAAACGACGATTGAATATGTGCGTGCACGAACTGATCACGACTTTGAATGCATTTACAGTGATGACAATGCCCGATTCCATTCCGAATACCGCTATGATGTATCTAGGCTGGAGCCCGTAGTGGCCAAACCGCATCGACCTGATAACCGTGCAAGTGTGATTGAAGTCGCTGGAACGCGTTTAGACCGTGCGTATGTTGGCAGTTGTACTGGCGGAAAGTTGGAAGATTTTGAGGCTGCAGCTCATATCATCAAGGGGCAGGAAGTTGTCATTGACACCTATATCGTACCTGCTACGACAGAAATCTCTGAGTCTCTTCGCTCGGAAACCCTTGATGGGATGACCTTATGGGATGTGTTTGTCAATGCAGGTTGCAAAATGGGGCAGGCGAGCTGTGCTGCTTGTTTGGGAGGCCCCCCTGATACCTTCGGACGTATGCAGGGCGATGAAGTGGTGATTTCTACAACCAATCGGAATTTCCCTGGGCGCATGGGATCCAAGCAAGCCTCGGTGTATTTAGCGTCACCACTCACGGTTGCCGCCAGTGCACTCACTGGTCTGATTACGGACCCCAGAGAAGTGTTAGTGTAAGATGGAATCAACAATAAGGGGTTTAGCCTATGTGGTTGGGGATGCGATTGATACCGATCAGATCATCCCCGCCGAACATTTAGTGTTTAGTCTCAACAAACCGGACGAACGCCGTATGTACGGTCGTTATGCGATGAGTGGAGTACCTGTTGATCAGCAGGGGCTTCCTTACGGTCATATTCCATTTACGGATCCAGACCAGTATCTGAGCGAATTTACATTCGTGATTGGTGGTGTTAATTTTGGGTGTGGCTCTTCGCGTGAGCATGCTCCTTTTGCCATGACAGAAGCGGGTGCGAAAGTCGTCATTGCTGAGAGTTATGCACGAATTTTTTATCGCAACACCATTGACGGGGGCTTCGTGATTCCGTTTGAATCTCATGAAAAAATTAACGATCAGATTCGTACTCGTGACGAATTAGAACTCGATACTCGGGTTGGACAACTCACGAACCTTACCACGGGACAGGAATATCTCTTGAAGCCTCTTGGGGATGTCGCAGATATTCTCAACGCTGGAAATGTCTTTGAATATGCAAGGCAGAATGGATTGATTGGTGCTTGATGAACGAACGAATTGAACTTTTTGACACCACTCTACGCGATGGAACGCAGGGAGAGCATGTGACGCTTTCTGTGAATGACAAGATTCGAATTGCTCATCGATTGGATGAGTTTGGAATTCATATTATTGAAGGTGGATGGCCTGGGTCCAATCCGAAGGATCAGGAATTTTTTGAGCGTGCTCACGAAGAACAGTGGCACCAGTCTCATATCTGTGCATTTGGATCCACCCGACGTTCGCACAATACTTCTCAGGAAGATCCTAACCTGTCTGCACTGCTGAACGCCAATACACCCGTTGTCTCTCTTTTTGGAAAGAGTTGGCTATTACATGTCAGGAAGGCCCTCAATGTCACACCCGAGGAAAATCTTGACATGATAGCAGGATCCATTGAGTGGCTGGCTCAAAATCAACGGCGTGTGATTTATGATGCTGAACATTTTTTTGATGGCTATAAGGATGACGCAGGGTATGCAATCCAGACCTTACGTGCTGCTGCCCATGCAGGGGCTACTGTACTGGTTTTGTGTGACACCAATGGTGGAAGCATGCCCTCTGAAATTAGCACCATTACCGAACAGGTATGCTCTCATTTTAATGATATCCCTATAGGGATCCATGCACATAATGACAGTGGAGTGGCAACTGCAAACTCCATTGCTGCTGTTGAAGCGGGTGCCTGTCATGTTCAGGGAACGATCAACGGGATTGGTGAGCGTACTGGTAATGCCGACTTGTGTACGGTCATTGCCTGTCTTCAGAGTAAACTGGGGTATGAGTGCGTTTCGGATGAGCAGCTTGCCATGCTCTCGGATTTGAGTGCATTTGTCAATGAAGTCTGCAACATGTTGCCGATTGACCGGGCTCCCTTTGTAGGACGTAGTGCTTTTGCTCATAAAGGAGGAATTCATGTGTCTGCGGTGATGAAAGAACCTAGGGCTTATGAGCATTTGGAGCCTGAATTGGTTGGCAATAAACGCCGTGTGTTGGTTTCGGATTTATCGGGGCAATCCAATGTTCGCTATAAGGCAGAAGAGTTAGGCATTTCCCTGAATGGACGCGAGGAGGCACGGCGTGCGGTTCAGCGCATCAAGGAATTGGAGCATCTTGGCTATGAATTTCAGGGAGCGGAGGCTTCTTTTGAACTCCTTCTTCGCACCATCAAGGGTGAAGACACCGAGATGTTTAGGTTAGATCGGCTTCGGGTATACAGTGAACAGGACGAATATGGATCTGAGTGGTCTGAAGCGACGGTTGTCGTTTTTGTGGGCGATCATCGTGAGCTTGCTGTTGGAGAGGGAGTAGGACCGGTGGATGCATTATCACATGCACTCAATCGGGCTCTCTATCGCTTTTATCCCCGTCTGGATGACTTGAGGCTTGCTGACTATAAAGTACGTGTGCTCACCCCAGAAAAAGCCACGGCAGCCTCGGTTCGTGTACTGATTGAACATCACGACATCCATGGAGATGATATTTGGCATACCGTTGGTGTATCTCGCAACATTTTAGATGCCAGTTGGCAAGCCCTCACAGACGGTGTCCGCTATTATCTTCTCAGGACCCTCCATAGGGCGAAGAATCCAGACATTCACATCCGATCAACCCAGGTTCCCGCTACGACTTCTGCGTAAATGTGCTGGATGTATTTATTACCGAATGTGGTGATGAACAGCACTTAGGCAAGCGTCTTCGTGGTTCTATGGAAACACGGTTCACCTAATTTGCGTCAACTTGTAGTGCTACATGCCCCATAGGGATGTGAGATCATTGAACTAACTCTTCCGCACGTCTCCACGATTGTTTTTCATCAAGTCGTCCCTCAATACGTGCAACACATTCGCCTACGGCACGGATCTCATGGGACAGCATACTCTGCATCTGATACATCTCCTTTCTAAGGTCCTGTGCCTCTTTGTGTCTGGCCGTAGCCGCCTTACGGTTATCACTTGATATTTTCCACAATAAAGCAAAGACTGCAACAATGCCGACAAAGAGAGTGGCAAAGCCTATAACGATTGTTAAGAATTGATAGTCTTGCATTGATTTAACAATTTATATAAAACGATTCAGCCTGCATAGGGGTTAATCAAGAAATTAGAACTGATATTGCCCCCACGATGTGGGATCACTGAACTAACTCCTCTGTACGTCTCCACGAGTCCTTTTCGTCAAGCCGTCCCTCAATACGCACAACACGTTCACCTAACTCGTGGATATCTTCGGATAGATCAATCCGCATCTGATGCATCTCCATACGCAAATCATTCATAAACCCCTGCACCTCTTTGTGTCTGGCCGCATCCGCCTTACGGTTATCACTCGATATTTTCCATAGGAATGCAATGATTGTCAGACCGATAGCAATTACGCTACCAACGATCATATAGAATTGATAATCTTCCATTGATTTTTAAAGATGGTAGGAAATGATTGACCACATACGGGCAATAAAGAAATTACTACATATATTCGCACCATCCGATGGGTGTTCCCTTCAGGCATACCATCCACGGAGAGACGCACCCTGTAAATATCAGGTGCAAGCCGTTCTCCGTTGTAGTATCGTCGCATGACACGAGATAACAAGTAACTCCCAAGGTTTTTGCACCTCCCATCGGAGCGAACCAGATACCGACTGAGGTTCATCACTCAATGTAAGTGCGTCATCCGCTTGGCATGATCCCAACCACCCATTGATCACGAGCTTGCAAGTGCAGAGCTGCCCCCGAAAACCCAACGACACCAAGAATCCCATGGGCACTCCGAATCAAATACCGAATCTGTGAACCTGCAAAGGTTGTCGTTCCAAGTAGATATTCTTCAGCAAGGAGCGTATTCCAAATCCTACGATCCTCTGCTCTGGAGACCACTGTAATCTCCACATCCTGGATCTGACGTACATCCAATAGGAACTCAGACGGCTTGGGAATCACAATACCCAGACAACGAGGACCGCGTACGGTAGACTCCGATTGCTTCTCTGGAAGGGTAAAATGTCCCTCACCCTCTAATGTCCGTAACGCCTTCATACAGCCGGGAAGACGTAACCTCCCATGTGCATTTATAAAGTTGAAGTGTCTGCATACAGCCCTACCAAGCTCACTACGACTCTGACCAGAGTGAGATGCTACTGTTGCTGATAGAGCCGATAAAGAACCCCGAAGGGTAGCAAGAATGGGAGTGGATGGTTCCATGTTTCGAATAAGATACGAAACAGTTTCTCCATTGCTAAATCGAGTTCATGACGAAAGGCAGACCTATCTAAACTTAGAGATAAAAGTACTTTGCCTTCTTCTGGTTAATTTATAGGCTAAATCTGAACTAACTCCACTCTTGGTGGTTGACTTACTGCAATCAACTCATACGATTTTTCTGGGAATCATTAACGAGCATCTTTCATGAAGCAATCTGTAACCTGTGATCCGCGCACAGGGTCGCATGATCGGGGACCAACCCCGTATTTCCATGGACGCTCAGACATTCTGGCGGGCTTTGCCAGAACACTGTCAGATGTACGGGCGACAGGGGGGGGCATGGTTCGCCTTATATATGGAGCACCTGGCTCTGGAAAAACTGCACTACTCCATGAGTGCAAGAATGCGGCTGATAGTAAGGGATTTGACAGCTTCTATATTACTGTGCCCTCACTTTGGGAGGCTGACAATCTTCGCGAGATTATGGGCCAAGATGGGGAATACTCGTCATCTGAAAGCACCCATCAAGTTGGGCTAAAGGGTATATATACCTGGGCACGAAAACGCGTTCGATCAAAGACCTCTGTGAAGAGATTGCTCAGAGAGAGCTCTAAACCGCTCTTGTTAATTCTTGACGAAGTTCAGTCCATAGGAAACAAAGATATACTCCGCCCCCAACACAAAGCGAAAGTGACTGAGCTGCTTGAGCTTATCCACAACGGAAAGATCGGCAGACCAATTATCCTGCTTACCGCAGGGCTGGGTTCTGCATTAACAGCGCTTAAAACACTGGATATTTCAAGGTTTGGCGAAAAGAACACCTCTGAGATTGGGTCTCTCTCCATGGAAGATGCTCGTGCAGTGATTCGTGATTGGCTTGTCAGAGATGGAATGGCAAGGGGAGACACATCCGAGTGGGTAAATATAATCGCCAAGGAATCTGGCGTTTGGCCTCGCCATGTACATTCGTATTCGGTGCACGCATCCAAACATCTAAAATCAAGGGATGGGGTCATGACTGCTGAGGGGTTGCAAGAAATCATCGCGAAGGGCAAAGAGGGGCGAATCGGATACTACATGGAGCGTCTCAGCGATTTCTATGTTGACGAGATAAAGCATTTGGCCAAGTATCTCAGGAAGACCAGTGCGGGTGGGGTTTTTGATTGCTTGGATGTGCTGAAGTCACTTACAAAAATCTATGGAGACAAGAAGGCTACAGATCTTTTTGACAGACTCCTTGAGGAGGGGGTAATCGCAGCTAAGGGCGGGGATGGCTACCACATTCCTATTGATTCAATGCATACTTGGCTTGTTGATACGTACACCAAGGGCAAATCCAAAGGACATGATGCTCATCGCAAGGCGTTGTATGATGATCCCACTCAAAAGGCACTGCCTCCCGTCAAGAAAGATGATCCGTCTCAGATCAAGGAGAAGGACTCTGATCCTGCCAGAAAGAGAGGGAGGGACGGGCACTATCTCCATGGCGGTAAACATCATTCAGAAGCCAACCCTAAGGGACACAACAATCATTTGTCAATCCAACCCCTCACCCAAAGTGTTGTGAACACGCCCACTTGTAAGTTGAAATGGTAGGGAATCCTCCAGTGAATATATCACAGCACTTGGGCTACACATCAATATCATTCCTTTATTTTAAGAGTGAGATTTTATCTCGTGAATCCAACTCGCCCCATGAACTCATAATTGGCGTGCAGTTATTTTAGTTTATACATGAATATTTACGAAACGCACAAACAGATTATTAAGAGCTATTCCGAGTACATCCGTAGTTTCATCAATATTTCTGATTCAGAAATTAAACTTGAGGTTGAAAAACATCTCTCCGAGGGGATTCTTTGGCCTCAACCACTACTACAGTTCAATCCTGCCTACGAAAAGGCTGGTTCAGTTGAAAAGGTGGTTGAAGGTGGGTTACTACACCGTGATGTAAAGCATATCTTCAAGGGTTATTTGCTGTATCGTCATCAAGATGAAGCACTTCAATTAGGAATCAAGGGGCGTGATTTTGTAGTGACTTCAGGAACGGGTTCAGGAAAGTCATTGACCTACATTGGTACGATTTTCAATCATCTGTTGACCCATCCAGAGACTGAGGGAGTTACTGCGGTCATCGTTTATCCCATGAATGCTCTGATTAATTCTCAGACCAACGAATTTAACACCTACAAGGACAACTACGAAAAGAGTACGGAGCGTGATTTCCAGATTTCATATCATCAATACACCAGTCAAGAAACGGAGGAGCAGAGAGAGCAGATGCGAAAGCATCCTCCCCAAATTCTGCTGACCAACTACATGATGCTTGAGCTTTTACTCACTCGCATTCAGGAACGTTCAATACGAGATGCCATCTTCAAACATCTACGGTATCTTGTTTTTGACGAACTTCATACTTACCGTGGAAGGCAGGGGGCGGATGTTTCAATGTTGATTCGGCGGATTCGGTCCCAATGTCAACAATCCATCTGTTGCATTGGAACTTCGGCGACGATGGTATCAATGGATGAGTCCAATTCACATCGTATAGAAGTCGCAGATACAGCGAGCAAGATTTTTGGAAAACGCTTTCAAGAAGACCAAATTGTAGATGAAACACTTGCACCTTCACTTGGAAGTCTCCTTATAAATTTGCCCTCCAAAAGTGAACTAAATGCTAGTATTACTGCTGGGATTAATACTGATGCAAGTGATAACGAATTGTGTGAACATCCAGTGATGAATTGGCTTGAGCGACGTATTGCATTGGAGATAAGATCGGATGGAAATGTTCATCGTCGTAAGCCAATGGGCTTCTATAAGGTCGTTGAGGCTTTGTCGGAGGACTCTGGCCATTCTACAGAATCATGTCAACAGATCCTTGAAAAAGCTCTTCAATGGATCAGTAAGGTGAACAAAAAGATTCGGGAACATGGAGGTAGAGAAACGCTACTTCCTTACAAACTTCATCAATTTATTGCTCAGACTGGATCCGTCTATACAACCCTTGATCAAGGCGAGGATCGTTACATTACACTTGAACCTGGGATCTATAAACATGATGACATCTCCAAGCCTATTTTCCCAAATGTATTTAGCCGGGCTACAGGGCATCCATTCTTTTGTGTTTCTCTGGCAGATGGACAGCTCATTCCTCGTGAGTTTCGTTCAAGTGGAGAAGAGGATTTATCTGCGACAGATGGCTACCTGATTGTGGGCAATGATATTTGGGATCCACAGCAAGATCTCTCTCATTTGCCCAGTGCATGGGTCCAAAACCGTTCAGGTGGACGGCAAGCTCCACACCCAAAGATAAAAGATAAGTTTCCACAAAAGTTGTATTATGACGAATCTGGAAACTGCTCCCATACCGAGCCAATGAAATACTGGGGGTGGTTCATGCAAGCTCCTCTTCTCTTTGATCCTACCGGTGGTGTATTCTATGACCACCGAACCAATGATAGTACAAAGCTGACCCCCTTGGGTAGCGAAGGACGTAGCACATCCACTACAATCCTTTCCTTTTTGATTTTGAATCATCTCCGTGATAGGGGGTATTCTGTACAAGATCAAAAATTGCTGAGTTTTACCGATAATCGTCAGGATGCCGCATTACAGTCGGGGCATTTCAATGACTTTATTCAAGTTGTTCGTTTGCGTGCTGGCATATTTCGCGCACTGGAGACTTCTGAGCATGGAATACTTGACTACGCAACCTTGGGTGATGCGATCTTTGCATCTCTGGATTTGCCTTTCGGAGATTATGGCCATCGTGATGGTGAACCCGAATTAGCACAGATCAAAAAGAAGTACGATAAAGCCCTGCGCCACTATCTTTTCATTCGGGCACTTGAGGATCTACGTAGAAGTTGGCGCATCGTTCTTCCCAATTTAGAACAATGTGCTCTTCTGCAAATTGACTACAAGAATCTTGACGATATTGTAGCTGAGGATGAATTCTGGTCTGAGGTTGAGATTATTAACCGTCTGGATCATACTGAACGCAAGAAGTTTCTAACCGCCATCCTTGATTATTTCCGACATGAGTACGCCATCCACAGTGAATACTATTTGAATTCGGACAGTCTACGCACATTTGAAAAACATTTCCGTGAAAAACTGAAGCGACCTTGGACGCTTGATAAAGATGAGGAGTTGACTCATCCGTCCGTGCTTAGATTGCAGACCCTCCATAAACGAGAACGCTTCTCTCACAAGAGTATAGGACAGACAAGCTCTTTTGGAAAATATATCAAAGATTGTGCAACGCAAATAAACTTGGAGCCTGATCATTTTCGTGGAGAACGATACAACGAGTTCATTTTGCTACTCTTGAGAAAGTTGAAAGAAGTCGACTATTTGTATGAGGAGACCGCTCTGAGTTCAAATAAGGAAAAAGTACCCGTTTTTCGACTTCGTATTGAAAAGATTCTATGGAAGTTGGGTGATGGTAAGACCGTACGACAGGATCCAATCAAAAGTCGATCCTACAAAGCATCCAAAATCTCTCCAAACCAATTTTTCCAGAGTGTCTATTCAGCCAATTACACCAAAGGCAAGCGATTAATCGCTAAGGATCATACTGGACAACTGAGTGTCTCTAAACGTCAGAATCGTGAGGATCGTTTTCGTGCGGACTGGTATGTGGACGAGTCTAACAAGATGCTTGATGAAAAGCGGATCTCGAGAGAGTCTGTGAGTGCTTTGTATTGTTCGCCAACGATGGAACTAGGCGTAGATATTGGTGGATTGACTGTCGTTCACATGCGAAATGCTCCGCCCAATGCGTCCAATTATGTTCAACGGTCTGGCCGTGCAGGACGGAGCGGACAGGGGGCATTAGTCTTTACCTATTGTTCAGGTTTTTCTGCTCATGATCGCCATTACTTTAACGAACAGGTAGACATGGTAGCTGGGGTGGTCCATGCACCACGTATTGACCTCGCTAACAGCGAGCTTTTGAAATCACATCTCCATGCACTTGCAATCAGCACCGTTGGCTTACCCGGCTTGGATCATATGGGTGGGCAAAAAGCATCATTAATCCGGCTTATAGATGAGAATCATCCAGAAATGCCATTATCCCCAAGTGTTCATAAGGGGTTGAAACTTGGACAGAAAGCTTTAAAATCCATCAAATCGGATTTCTTACGAACGATTGAAGATTTTTCAGAAGATTTGAAAGAAATACCCAATTCATGGTACGGTGATGATTGGATTGACAAGAACTTATTGGACATGTCCACTAGTCTTGATGATGCTCTGATGCGATGGAGAACGCTCCACCAATCGGCACGATCCTTACTCACCCGTGCTACTCAGCCAATTGAGTCTGGATTGCTCCAAGTGGGAGGTAAGGAATATCGAAAATACAAGCGATTGCAAGATCAGGCAAACCGACAACTCAACTTATTACGCAACGATCGTGGCTGGCACTCTCACTTCAGTGAATTTTATCCATACAGGTATCTGGCTGCTGCGGGATTTCTACCCGGTTATAACTTCACACGCCTTCCTCTGAGCGTCTTTCTTCCCAACAGCACCACTTCGGGCGAATACATTTCCCGTACACGTGCGGTAGCCTTACGGGAATTTGGACCTGGGAATCAGATCTATCATAATGGATCCAAATTTAGGGTTACACAGATGGTCGTTCAAGATGCGGAATCATCCTTGATGGATGTGAAGATCAATCTTCGTGCTGGTTACTTTTTCATGAATGAACAGTCTGATTTAGAGATCTGTCCCTTTTCTGGAATTAATCTCAGTGAAGCTGGGAATACAGAGTATCTCCATCATCTGATTGAAATGACCGAATCAAGAGGGGAAGAAACGACTCGTATTACCTGCGAGGAAGAAGAACGACTTTCGCGTGGGTATGATATTGAATCTTTTGTGCATGTGGATGGAGGCAACTTTGACAGTATTCGTCCTGCGAGGATTTGTTTTAGAGAAAGCCATCTAATGACTCTACGTTTTATTCCAGCAGCACGATTGATCCAAGTCAACAGAGGCTGGAGATCTCAACAAGTTGAGGGATTTCCATTGGGTATGACTTCTGGTCTCTGGTGGACAGAAATGCCGAAATCAGACCGCGGAGAGGAATATCGCTTGGTCAAGTTATGGACATCCAATTCAGCCGATGCACTGTACATTGAGTCCACTGAATCGTTAAATTTGGACCCCAATGGGATCATTACCCTCCAGTATGCACTCAAACGGGCCATTGAGTCTTTTTTTCAGGTAGAATCCAATGAGATTGGGGTGACTGAGATTGGAGATCCAGAGTCTCCCCGCATTCTCATTTATGAAGCGACCGAGGGGAGTCTTGGCATTTTATCGCAATTTGTTGAAGATCCAAACATTTTTCGAAGAATCATTCAAAAAGCGGAAGAGATCTGTAAGTTTGAAGATGATTCCTACAAAGCTCCCGCATCCTATGACGATCTGTTGAGTTACTACAATCAGCGTTATCATCAGCGTATAGACCGCTTTCTAATCCGTGATGCACTCATCAAACTAGCAACTGCGGAAATTCAGATCAATGATCGTCCTTCATCAAGAGATTATGAACAGCAGTATCAGCATATTCTCAATCATATAGATCCAAATTCGTCTACAGAACGGGTCTTCATTGATTACTTGTTCAAAAATGGATTACGGTTACCTGATCAAGCACAGAAGCGGGTACCTGGGATTTACTGCCAGCCAGACTTCTATTATGAGCCGCGGATATGGATCTTTTGCGATGGATCACCTCATGATGACCCGCAGGTGCGTGAACGTGATGAGAATCAGCGTCAACTGATCATTGCTCGCGGTGATGAGGTATGGTGCTGGCATTATCGTGATGACCTTGCTACCAAGATTGCTGTCCGTCCTGATATTTTTAAGAAGGTTCAATGAATGTAGCATGGCAGCCGGGTAAGTTGGTTTCTCTTCGTGGTCGTGAGTGGGTGGTCCTTCCGTCCGATAATCCTGAATTGCTGATTATCAAACCGCTTGGAGGTTCAGAAGAGGAGTCAACGGGTATTTATCTGCCCTTTGAAATTGAAGAAGATACCCCCAAAGACGCTCACTTTGAGTATCCAAATACCTCAGATCTTGGTGATATATCTACTGCACGCTTTCTCTATGATGCTGCACGATTAGCATTTCGTCATGGTGCGGGTCCATTCCGTTGCTTTGCAAAGTTATCCTTTAGACCACGAGCCTATCAGATCATCCCATTGGTGATGGCAATGCGTCAAGACATCGTACGCCTCTTGATTGCAGATGATGTAGGAGTTGGTAAAACTGTGGAAGCACTACTCATTCTTCGAGAAATGATGGAACGGGCACAGATCAAACGATTTGCCGTGATTTGCCTTCCCCATCTTTGTGATCAATGGCAACAAGAATTACAGGCAAAACTTGGGATTGATGCCGTCATTATCCGATCCAATACGCAGGCAAGATTAGATCGAATGGTCCCAGGAGATGTGAGTGTCTATGAGTACTATCGTTATCAGATCATCAGTATTGATTATATCAAAGTGGATACTCGTCGTAATGTATTTATAGAGCAGTGTCCAGAACTGATTATTGTTGACGAAGCCCACACATGTGCCCGGCCGCAAGGGGCTTCAAGTGCTCAACAACAACGCTATCACCTGCTACATGACATATCCAAGAAGGCGGATCAACATTTGGTCTTACTTACGGCCACTCCCCACAGTGGCAAACCAGAAGAATTTCATTCCTTGTTGGGATTGCTTAAATCCGAATTTGAGGACTTAGATCTGCCCACATCAACACAAAATGAGCGCAAAGATTTAGCACGGCATTTTGTACAACGCAAGCGAGGTGATGTTGAAAAGTGGATGAATGAAGATACTCCTTTCCCGAGACGAGACATGTTTGAGTTGGATTACAATCTGAAGGGGAATTATCTAAAATTTTTCAATGATGTGGTTGAGTTTGCACGAAAACTGGTAGCACCAGGACCCGATGGTGCAAAGACGAAGCGTGCACATTATTGGACTGCACTTGGTTTGCTACGGGGCATTATGTCCAGCCCAAGTGCGGGTGTCAAAATGCTCCGTAGACGACGGGAAAAGTTAGTATCTTCTGAAATAGAACCGTTGTCTACTGGAGAAGAATTAGATGACTATAATCCAGTTGGAGATTCAGAAAACGGAGTGGCTACAGACACTGTTCCTACGCAGGTAATGGATCGCAAGAACTGGACGAATTATCAATGGAAGAAGTTGCGATTTTTTGCAAGACATCTTGAAGGATTTGCTGGAATTGACAATGATGAAAAACTGTACGCCGCATTACTGATTATTGAGGACTGGATTTTAGGTGGATTCAATCCAGTAATTTTCTGTCGTTTTATTGAAACGGCGTACTACTTGGGAGAACACCTTCGTCCATTACTGTCCAAAAAGATACCAAAATTGGTTCTGGAGGTCATCACCAGTGATGAACCCGATGATCTGCGTAAACAGAGGATTGAGGATATGGCTGGTGATCATCCACGCCTCTTGATTGCAACCGACTGTTTGAGCCAGGGAATCAACCTACAGGAATTATTCTCTGCAGTTTTGCACTATGATCTTCCATGGAATCCTAATGATCTTGAACAGAGGGAAGGGCGGGTGGACCGGTTTGGTCAGCAGGCACCAGAGGTCAAAATCTGCCTACTCTATGGTAGTGATAATCCGATTGACGGTATTGTACTTGATGTTTTACTAAAAAAGGTACGTGAAATCAAGCGCTCCACTGGAATCAATGTTCCATTTCCCGAAGATTCACAGAGTATTATTGATACTATTACTCAGTCATTGCTTCTGAATCCCAATCGCAAAATTCAAAAGTCTGAAACACCGCAACAGGGTGAATTATATGATTGGAGTGATGATGAAGATGTTAAGAAAATGCAAGAGAGGGTTTCTCGACAGGTGGAAGAGGGACGCAAGTGGAATCAACTTTCTCGTAGTATTTTTGCCCAAAATCGCATAAAGGCCCAAGAGATTGAAGAAGATCTCAAAAAGGTTGATGAAGCGATAGGGGATCCTGATGCGGTCAAGGATTTTGTGACGGGTGCACTAAGGAATCTATTTGGTGTTCAGATTGCGAAGGAGGAGAAAGGGTTTGGGATCGTTTCGGGCAACTTACCTCATCAGCTCGTGGGGCTTCTTCCAGAGGATAAGATCATCAAAATCAGTTTTACATCACCAACCCCTGAAGGGTATCACTACGTTGGTAGAAACCATCGCTTTGTTGAACAGCTTTGCCATCTGGTGATGTCTAATACGATGGACCGTGAGGGAAAGCGAGCCGCACGATCTGCTGTCATTCGCACCAAACAAGTTGATGTTAAGACTTCACTGCTTCTTTTTAGATGTCGGAATGTGATTGAAAAGCAAAGGGGGAAGCACCAGATTGTTGCAGAAGAGATGTTCTTGTGGGGATGGAGTGGGACTCCTGATGATCCAGTGCATCTTGATCATGAGCAGGCACATACGTTGTTACGCACGGTGCAAGCCAGTAGTAATCTCACGAATGAAGCCCGTGCAGGGTTTCTGAAGAATGATCTGAAACTCCTTGATCGGTTTGATGATGTCTTCACTCAGATCGCTGAAAACCAATCCAAGCAACTCGTAGATGCCCATGAACGCTTCAGTGCATTGATCGGGCCACGTCGTTATCAGGTGGTCTATCCAGTGTTGCCGATGGATTTAATGGGGATCTACATTCTTTTGCCAGAGAGTTAAGATGAATTATCCTGGTATCCGTATTGAAGGATCCATTCTATCTCCAGATATTTTTGGACAGATTGAGGAGCAGCAAGGCCAACGACCGGTTGATTTTGGACTTGATTCTAAGGATAAGGTCAAGGATGAAATCGCGCGCACATGGGCGGATGCATTTGACTATTGGCGTATCTTCCAGCGTAAGTTGGAAACCGTAAAAGACAATGCTACAACCGAGACCCGTAATCAGTGGATCATCCCATTGTTAGGGCTCTTGCATTATGACATTCAGTATCAACAAAAAGGTGCTATCATTGATGGACGCACTTATGCCTTCCACCATATTGCAACTAACCGAGCAGATACTCCAGTGCATATCATAGGAGCTAAAGATTCCTCTGGGCTTGACAAGAAACCTGAAAATGCCCGTCGTCGGATGTCGGCTCATGCACTGATTCAGGAATTTCTCAACCTGCATGAGCAACTCTACGGCATTGTGACTAATGGATCTGTGTTACGGCTTCTGAGAGATAGTTCAAGGCTCGTCAAGCTGAGTTATCTTGAATTTGATTTAGACCGCATTTTTAGAGATAAACTCTTTGCGGATTTCGCACTTCTATACCGCATAGTTCATGCTACTCGTCTACCTCTTTCCAATGATACGGCTGCCGAGAGTTTGATTGAGCAGTACCATCAGGATTCTCTTGAGCAGGGTGCTAGGATTCGGGAAGGACTCAGCAGTGCAGTCAAAGATGCCGTGCTCAATTTTGGTAATGGTTTTCTGAAGCATCCAGACAACTCTGATCTTCAAGATGCTATTGAAAGAGAGGAACTCTCGGCAAGTGACTATTATCAGCAGATCTTGAGGCTCATTTATCGTCTACTCTTTTTGATGGTGATTGAGGAGAGGGGGCTCGTCTATGGTGAACAAGCCAAAAAGGAGCATCGGGATATATATTATGGCTATTACAGTGTATCTCGTTTGCGACATCTTTCGGAGAATCGTGCACTTCATGTAGATCGCCACTATAATCTCTGGTTTGCATTGTTGGCATGTTTTCGTTTATTTGAGGCCGATGGACCGGGGCATCATATTGGCATTACTCCTTTGGCGGGTCATTTGTTTTCCACCGAAGCGTTGCGTGATCTGAACGGTTGTAAACTGGGTAATGAGGTCTTTCAAAAGTGTCTACACTCTTTGAGTGTTTACCGACATCCAGAGAGTCGCCAGCTCATCCGTGTCAATTATGCGGCATTGAATGTGGAGGAATTTGGGTCGGTCTATGAGGGGCTCCTTGAGTTTGAATCCGAATTTATTCGGGAAGGGCATGAGTGGAGATTTCAATTCCGAAAGGGAAAGGAGCGCTCTGCAACGGGCTCTCACTATACGCCCGATGATTTGGTACAGCCTTTGATCAAACATTCGCTGGACCATCTGATTGATGCGTGTCTGAAAAAATCTGATCCAGCAAGTGCATTGTTGGATTTAAGGGTTGCTGATATTGCTTGTGGCTCTGGTCATATTCTTCTTGCCGCGGCCCGGCGGATTGCTACTCAGTTGGCCATCGTTCAATCAGGCGAGGAGCAACCATCTCCTGAGGCCTATCGTGATGCCATTCGTGAAGTGATCAGTGGATGCATTTATGGTGTAGATCTGAATCCATTAGCAGTGGAATTATGTAAGGTTGCACTCTGGCTTGAGGCACATATTCCGGGAAAGCCTCTGAATTTTTTGGACCACCATATCAAGTGTGGTAATGCTATTGTTGGCTTTGCTCATTTTGATGATTTAAAACAAGGTGTACCGGTTGAGGCATTCAAAGCTTTACAAGATGATGACAAAGAATTAGCTACGGTATATCGCAAGCGTAATAAAAAGGAATTGAATCAGCAAGGGCAGTTGTCCATTTATGACAAAACCAGTACATCCAAGCGATATAGTGAACACGTAGAAGAATCAGAAGACCTTGCAAACCTCCCCGATAATACTCTTGTCCAATTAGATCTGAAGTCTGAGCGGTTCTATGATTTAGATCAGGGAGAGAAATCAAGATTCCTGCGGACGATTGCAAGTATTCCAATTGCACAGTTTTATACTCCAAAGACACTGAAAGACGAACACAAACTTATTACCGATAGCGAGTTTCGTGCGTATTACAACGGACAATCAAAGCCTACGGAAGATCAAATTAATAATGCTCTCCAGATCAGTCGACAAAAGCGTTTCTTTCACTGGTTTTTGGAATTTCCAGAGATTATGAAGCGGGGCGGGTTTGACTGTATTCTTGGTAATCCACCCTATTTGGGAGGTCAGGCTTTGAGTGGTAACTACGGTTATCCATTTTGTGAGTTTATCAAATGGGGGTATGCTCCAGCTGGTTTGAGTGACTTGGTGGTATTCTTCCTCAGACGTATTTATGGGCTACTGAGAGAGGGCGGTTTTCTGTCAATTATCACAACTAATTCAATTATTGACGGGAGAATTCGTAAGGATGGATTGGCACAAATTGTTTCGTCAGGAGGGGAGATCAACATGGCGATTCGGGGAATGAAATGGCCGGGTGTAGCCAATCTTGTGGTATCCACTTTTGCTCTCCATAAGGGAGAATGGAATGGACCAATGATGCTTGACAATTGTTTGGTTAACACGATCAACACATATTTTGAAGAAGATGAAGAATTTGATGAACCCAAAGTTATCAATGAAAATCGTAATTCAATGTTCCAAGGATCTATTTTTCTGGGGGATGGATTTTTACTTTCTCACGAGGAAGCACATCAACTCATAGCATTAGATTCGCGAAATGCCGAGGTCATCATGTCGATTATAAATGGTATAGAACTTACCAACAACCCCGATCAGTTACCCGGCAGAAGCATTATCAATTTTAAGGAGTTGCCAATTGAGAAAGCACAAGAATATGAAGAACCATTTGAACGAATAATGTCATTAGTTAAGCCGATACGTGCAACTAATAAAATGAAAAGTAGGCGTGAAAACTGGTGGCAATTTGGTTCACTGGCTTCAAATCTATACAACAACATCAAAGATTTACCAAAATGCTTTGCAGCTACTGCAACTACTAAGTATCTGAACTTTTCGCAAATGCCTACTAATATTGTATTCGGAAATACAATTTATATCTTGACCTCTGATCGTTGGGATCTAATCAGCGTCGTTCAATCCACCCTACATGAGGTTTGGGCTCGTAAGTATAGCGGTAAGCTCTCTACAATTCTCCGCTATTCCCCCTCAAAATGCTTCAACACATTTACATTTCCAAAAAGACTATGGCAAGCGCCAAATGCAGACCTTGCACAGATTGGAGAACGTTATCACGCTCATCGTAAAGAATTGATGCTGACACTTTGGCTTGGTTTGACGGATGTGTACAATTTATTTCACGACCGCGATCTATCCCCCGAAATAACAGCATTGAGTTCCAAAAAAGACAAGGAAACTGCCACTGCAGGTTATGAGGGAATACTTGAACTCCGCCGTCTTCATGTCAGCCTTGATATCGCTGTTCGTGATGCCTATGGATGGCATGATCTTGACCTTGAACATGATTTTCACGAGGTGGAAACACTACCCGAAAATGACAGAGTTAGATACACCATCAGCCCAAGAGCCCGTAGAGAAGTATTAAAGCGTTTACTCGCTGAAAATCTTGCCCGCTCGGAAAATCAGTCAAAAAATGCAGGTGGTAAGCGAATGCGTAGCACCAAGAAAGTTGAATCAACAACGAACTTACCCGAGCTCTACTGAGCATGACACTGATGAGTAGAGTAGGGGATTTATCAATTAATCAAAGCATGCTGGTTGTGAGAGAAAATAATTGATACCACCAACAATGGTGATCTATATTATGAGTGATCTTTGTTTGCCACGCTTAGATGAGTCAAAAAACCTCATCAATACGTTTGTTGGTACGCACCAAATGCTAATGTGAACCCCATTGATGTATACAATTGCTTAACTAGTAAATCAGGGAGCAATTAATCGTCTATGTCTGATCTATTGACAGCTACATTTGATCGCGGACCTGCCAAGTATTTTCATGGCCGTGAAGAAGTTTTGAATCATTTTTGCGAACTTATCTCGAATGCAGTGAAGATCAAGCGAGGATCTACTTTCCTCATTCAGGGTGTAGCGGGTGCTGGTAAAAGTACTCTTCTTTACGAGTTTGAAAAACTCGCTGAAAAGAACGGATGGAAGGTGGTAAAGCTTGAGACTCCCGTAGCCATTTAGGAACCAGTTGCTTTACGAATATCACTTGGCATTGGGTGGATGCGTCATCTATTGATTGCATTACTAAATATTCTATCCACAAAATTTTCATGGACAAATTTTACGTCAAACTTGGCTGAGAGTATGCCTATTAATATTATGATTTTTAAAAGGTACAAAAAACCACTGCTTCTATCATTAGACGAATCTCAAACTTTACTGACTGGAAACAAGCCATCTGAAGATCAGATAGGACCCGCGATCCATCCTAAATGCTATTCACAATGGTTTATTGGAACGTCCTGTTGTTTTTATAGCAGCTGGTTTACATGGGATGAAATAAGCCTTCAAAATGTTGGGGATCTCACATCCATCTGGAAAATACTTTGTGGAACTCAGACACCTTGATGAAAAACATCAAATCGCTATTCTGAGAGACTGGCTCATGAAAGAAGGTCAAGCTATCAATGACCCATCAAGTTGGATTGAGGCTGTAATGAAAGAAACCCATGGTTGGCCTCAGCACATCATTTCGTATGCAGACCAAGCTATAGATCAATTAAAAACGGATCAAAATATGATCACCACTGATTGGGCTCAATGCCTTACTGGAAAGAGGGCGGGATGCAAGAGCGAAGTATTACAGGTAATTGATTGATGTATTTGATGGAGATGAAATTCTTAGTCTAGCTATGTCGATTGCAGAGATACAAGATGGAAATCCGTTCCGTAAAGAATCTGTCGAATCTGCCTTAAATGAGAAGTTTGGGATTCCTAATGGCACAAAACTATTTCAAAAATTTGTCAAAGAAGGAATATTAGCAAAGGATGGATATTTGTATTCAGTTCCAATCCCCTCAATGCATCAATGGATGAAGTCTGAACTCCAACCCATAATATTCACGACGATTGAGTTTTAAAATTAATTTCACCCCATTGGAGCT